>JACQJE010000165.1 GCA_016205125.1 Deltaproteobacteria bacterium
ACGTAACTATGCTAAAGTTTCAATTGACGTGAGTGGGGGGTAGCGTAAAATGAAAACTGTAAGGTACCGTAATTTCTCAGATGACCTCAGGTTATTGAGAAGTTACGGGGGAGCCGTAAAATTGAAAGTGTAAGGCACGGTGATTTCTCAGGTAACCTCAGGTTATTGGGAAGTTACGGTTGGTTAACCGTGTAAATATTGTAATTTCTCTCAGAGAGGGGGGTAAAGCCGTGAATAAGCTAACATTAGTATTTTTTTCTTTGACAATTGCATTGGTGGTTTCGGGAGGATCCCTGCAAAACGCTCAGGCCATCGAGGATTGCACTTTTACTGTGCTCGATAATCCCAAAGCCTGCGATTTTTTCGAAAACCAAAACCTCTTTATTTTTGAGAAACAGCTCACACACATTTCCGATGAGGATGGAGATGGTATAGGGGAAACATGCCATTATGTTTGCGTGCCTTCCGCAGAACCCCAATGATGAACCATCTGGGACCCCAGGATCTCGAATTGAGCTTTCTTAAAAAGTGAATGTCAAAAAGCCGGAGGTTCGCAAGAAAAGCTAGCCTCCGGATTTTTTTGTTTTCTTTACAGGTAGACACCGCATAGCCTCCCCCAAAATGCTCTCCCGTACAATTCCTTTCCTTGCCATAGAATTGTCGGGCAATCGCTATAGCACTCTTCCCTTTGATGAAGCCAATCACAGACGCCACCGATTATTTTTGTGGAATCATGATGCACATGTGAACGTGGTCCGGCATAAGGAGAGCGTCCGAGGATGCGGTGACAAGGCTCCCAGGCTAACTTGCGCCAAAGAAGACGCGGACGAGGTCGATGATTCCCTCGTTTTTAACCTTCCCGACGGCGACCAGCCCTCCACTCTTTTCATCCAGGAGACGCACGCAGCTCTGGTCACGAAACGAGGCGCACTGAACAGGAGGCCGGTGCAGGGGGATTCCATTTCGCACTCTGCGCACCTCGTGAGGTGCAAGGAAAAGTGACGGGAACATCGGCAATGCATCTGCCGGCCGGATCATCACCTCTTCCAATGCGGCAGGGTTGTCCCGCACCTTCTCTTCCAAAGTCTCCAGGGTGAGCGCGGAAGATTTGGAAAAAATACCGCTCTGCAGACGATCGAGATGAACAAGATGGGCAAGAGATCCCAGACTTCTCCCGAGGGCCTTGACGAGAGAACGAATGTAGGTCCCCTTTGCGCAGTGGATCTCCAAGGTCGCGTGTGGAAGACTGAAATCAATCAAATCGATTTGGTAAATCAGACTCTTTCGCCGGGGGAGTTCCTTCACTTCAATCCCTCGGTGCGCATAGAAATAGAGAGGCCTTCCGCCCACCTTGACTGCCGAATGAAGTGGAATTTCCAGTTCGATCTCACCACAATAGTGGGACAATTCCCTGCGAAGCCGCTCGGGAGTCACCTCTTCCCATTCTGCCGCCGCCACTACATCTCCTTCCACGTCCCCTGTATCTGTTTCGGACCCGAAACGGACCGTTGCCTGGTAACATTTGTCATCCAGCGCAAGAAACTGGACAAGCTTGGTCGCCTCATTGACGCAAATCGGCAATACGCCTGTGGCAAATGGGTCGAGAGTTCCCGTGTGGCCTGTTTTCTTCGCGGAAAGAAGGCGCTTCACCCCCTGCGTCACTGCGTGGGAGGTAGAGCCGGCAGGTTTATTGATGATGACAACACCCGAAGGACACAACATGCTTATAGCTTTGACAAAGCGCGCCGGACGGCGGACGAAATCTGTTTTTTGACGGATTCAAGAGAACCATTCAGGCGGCATCCCGCTGCGGCATAATGCCCGCCGCCGCCAAACTCTTTGCAAATCTCTGCGACACTCACACGGCCCTTTGAGCGCATGCTCATTTTAAACTGGTTCTCCGCGCTTTCTTTAAAGAAAACTGAAACTTCGACACCCTCGATTCCGCGGGGGTAATTGATAAACCCTTCCGACCACTCCTGCTCAATATTGAACTCCCTCAAATCTCTCTGCAGCATCGTAATGTGAGAGTATTTTCCGCCGCATTCCACTTCAATTGAAGAGAGAACCCTCTGCAAAAGATCGAGCTTCTTTTTGGGGTAGGTTTCAAAAAGATAATCCGCAACGTCTTTCGCATTGACACCGATCTCAATCATCTCTGCGGCAAGGTGCAGACATTCAGAGGTCGTATTGGAATACCGGAACGATCCTGTATCCGTAATGAGCGTACAGTAAATATTTGCAGCGATTTCCCGCGTGACTTTGCATCCCAAAGCTTTTAAGACCGAATTGACCACCTGCCCCGTACTGCTTGCCTTTCCATCTACGATATTGAGATCGCCGAATCTCGTGTTGGTAATATGGTGGTCAATATTCACTAAGGTAGAATAGGGGCGCATTTTGATGACTGGCTCACCGACCATATTGAAATCCCCCATGTCGACAGCGAAGAATAAATCAACCGGACGAGCGGGGAGAGTACTCGTGACCCGGTCTGTGCCGGGGAGAAAACGCAATATCTGGGGAATGGGGTCGACATTGTAGATCATCACCTCTTTTCCCAACTCCTCCAAACCTAAACCAAGTGCAATAGAAGAGCCGAGTGCGTCTCCCTCTGGATTGCCATGAGAGGCAACAAGAACCGACTTGCTTCTCGAGAGAAGCTTCCGAAGCTGATCGAACTGTTCTGTAAAGTCCATTATTCTTCCCCACGCTCTTTCTTCAATTTAGCCAAGAGAGAATCGATACGCATCCCATAGAGAGTAGAATCATCATAAAAGAACTCCAGCTCTGGCACAAACCTCAGCCTCAAGTGGTCCGCCAGCCAGTTGCGAAGCCAGCCTTTTACCCGGGAGAGCCCCTTTTCAATTGCATTCTTCTTATCAAGATCGTCTGCCATGACGCTGTAATAGACTCGGGCAATGCGCAGATCGGGAGTCATTCTGACGTAAGTAATTGTAAGGAGAGAAAGGCTGGGATCCTTGATGTGAAACAAGAAAACCTGGGCCAACTCCTCTTTGACCAGATCGCCAACCTTTTGAACGCGCGTATCGTTAACCACTTATTTTTTTTCTGCCATCTCATAAGAGATGATCACATCTCCCTCTTTGAGATCCTTGAAGTTTTCGATGGCAATCCCGCATTCGTAGCCTTCGGCCACTTCCCGGACATCTTCTTTAAATCTCTTGACAGAAGAAAGCTTCCCTTCGAATACGACCTCATCGCCGCGCATCAGACGAACGAGACTTCCACGCTTTATCTTCCCTTCAAGCACCATAGATCCAGCAATAGTACCTACCTTGCTGACATGGAAAAGAGAACGAACTTCTGCCCGACCGAGAATCTGCTCTTCAAATTTGGGCTCCAGCATTCCTTCCAGCGCTTTTTGCACCTCTTCCACCGCCTCATAGATGATGGAATAGGTTTTAATATCAACGCCCTGACGTTCCGCCGCTTCCTTTGCTTTGGTATCAACGCCCACATGGAACCCAATAACAACTCCTTCTGAGGCTGCTGCCAGATTGACATCGTTCTCATTGATCACGCCGACACCGGAGTGAATGACATTGACGTGAATATCTTCTTTTTGGCATTTTCGAAGCGATTCCCGAAGCGCTTCGATCGATCCCTGAACATCTCCCTTGAGGATGAGTTTGAGCTCTTTCCTGCCCTCTGCTTCCACCTGCTCAAAGAAATTCTCGAGTGTCACCTTTGTTCTCTCTTCAACGGATTCCGCCTTCTGTTGGAGCAAGCGGAGATCGGCAACCTCCTTTGCAATCTCCTCATTCTTGACGGCGTAGAGAAGAGAGCCCGCTTGAGGAACATCGGACAAACCGAGAATCTCGACCGGCATACTCAAAAACGCCTCCCGCACTGGATTTCCATGATCATCCATCATGGCTCTCACTTTGCCAGTGCAGGTTCCGCAAACAATGATGTCTCCTGTTTTCAATGTCCCTTCCTGAATCAGGATATCAGCCACCGGACCACGCCCGCGATCGATCCTCGCCTCCAGCACAATCCCTTTCGCAGGAAGCGTGGAGTCCCCTTTAAGCTCAAGCATTTCTGCCTGAAGCGCAATCAGTTCCAGAAGTTCGGGAATTCCTGTCCCCTTCAGGGCAGAAACAGGGGCCATGATCGTATTGCCTCCCCAATCTTCGGCAATCACTCCATGGCTTGAAAGCTCCTGTTTAACTCGATCTGGCGCCGCCTGAGGTTTATCAATTTTATTGATCGCCACAATAATGGGGACATTGGCTGCTTTGGCGTGATCAATCGCTTCCACTGTCTGGGGCATGACGCCATCATCGGCCGCAACCACTAAGATCACAATGTCGGTACACTTTGCTCCTCTGGCCCGCATGGCCGTAAATGCTTCGTGACCGGGTGTGTCAATAAACGTGATGACATCCTTTCCAACTGAGATCTGATAGGCCCCGATATGCTGAGTAATTCCTCCCGCCTCACCCGCCGCAACGCGAGTCTTCCGAATGTAATCGAGAAGCGATGTTTTGCCATGATCGACATGTCCCATCACCGTCACGACAGGCGGCCTTTTGATCCGATGCTCAGCTTTTGATTCTGGCCGCTTCAAAAGATCCGCTTCCTGAATGACAATATTTTGAATTTCATATTGGTAATCGTGCGCAACCAAAGAGGCGGCATCTGCATCAATGGTGTCGTTGAGCGTCGCCACTATTCCGAGATTCATCAACTTTTTCAGAATCTCTCCCGCCTTTACGCCGAGTTCAATCGCGAGATCGCGCACCATGATGGTGCCCTGCATCCTGATGATCCGCTTGCTCGCCTTCGGAATCGTAATCTCGGTCTTTCTGGGCGGGCGGGTCATCACGGTCGGCGCTTTTTTGGCGGGAATATAGACAATCTTTTCGCTCGGGAGGACCGGCTCTTCCCCCTCTTCAGGCACAACCACAACCGGCTCTTCCCGCTCATCACGTTTTGCACGGCGCCTGAGCGGGGTCTTCTTCGCAAGTTCATCCTTTTCCCGCTCAATAAGCTCCTGCAGCTCTTTTGCAGTTTTCTTCCGAACTAAAGTGACTCTCTTCGGCTCCCCTTTTCCAGCCTCCTCTCGCGGTTTGACCTGTTCGATCATCTCTTCAATCGAAATCGCCGTCTTCTTCTGCGGCTCACTGACCCTGCCACGCGGCTCGGCTGGCGCCTCCTCCTTTTTTGAAGAGATTTCCTCTTCCTCTGAGGGGAGATCTACCCCCCTTTCCTCTTCAATTTTCTGAATCGCGCTCTGAATGGCCCCTTCCACCTCTGCTTCAGCTTCGGACAGCATGCGGCGGCGGCGGCGGATAATGGTCGGCTGAACGCGCTGCTCTTCAACAGCAACGCTCCCCTCCTCTCTCTGTTCGATGCGGGTGCGGATCGTCTGGTCCCGTTTCGATTTTACTTCAATCTCCGCTGTCATTCTCTTCTGCACGGCATCGATCTGCTCCGAAGAAAGCGCTGCCATGTGAGTGGTGATCTTAAAACCACACTCCTGCAGTTTGGCAAGGAGCTCTTTAGAGCTCAGATTGAGCTGTTTTGCGAATTCGTAAACTTTAACTTTCTTAGAACTCATTTCATAACCTCCTTCGTTACGAGGCTGAGTGAAAAGCAAGCAGTCGAGGTACAAAGGGTCAAAATATTCGGAGACGTACTCCCTGTAGTACGTCGAGGATATTTTGACCCTGAGTACGAAGAGTGCTTGCTTTGCAACCAGCCGCAGTAGAAGGAGGTTATGAAATGAGTTCTATTCATTCTTCTCCTCAACCTGCTCTTCACTCACCGACGCAGAGGCATCTGCTTTCTCGCTCTCAGGTGTGGATTCCTCAGCTCTTGTACTCTCTGGCTCCCCTATTTCCGCCTTCTTTGTGAGCGCTTCTTGAGCGGCCTGATGGATAAGCGATCCCTTTTCCTCTCCAATACCCGCTACTTTACTCAGCTGTTCCGGATTGGCCCGCACCACATCATCAATTGTAAAATAGTTGTTCTGGTAAAGCGCCATGGCAATGGTGTCTCCCACGCCCTCGATGCTCTTGAGCTCAGCAATGGCCTTCTGTCTCCGCGCAGTCACTTCCGTTTCTCCAGCAATATCGAGCTTCCAGCCTGTCAATTTGGATGCGAGACGGACGTTCTGCCCTCTCCTGCCAATCGCGAGCGAGAGTTGATCATCCGCAACGACCACTTCCATACTCTTCATTTCTTTATTGATCTTTACACTGGAAATCTGCGCAGGCGCCAACGCACTGGAAACAAACGTGGCTGGATCAGCAGACCAGGGAACAATATCGATCTTCTCCCCCTTGAGTTCATTGACAATGCTCTGCACGCGAGAACCTTTCATTCCGACGCAAGCCCCTACTGGATCGACATTGCTCTCCTTCGAAGTCACAGCGATCTTGGCTCTTGCCCCCGGCTCCCGCGCTGCTGTCTGAATAGAGACAATCCCGTCGCTGATCTCCGGAACCTCCATCTCGAAGAGTTTCACGACATACTCTGTGCAAGCCCGCGAGAGAATAATCTGAGGGCCATAGGAAGTTTCCACAACGTCTAAAAGATAAGCCTGGACTCGGTCATTAACTCGAAATTGCTCTCCGGGAATCATTTCTCTCAGTGGAAGTCTCGCTTCGGTACGCCCTAAATCGATGACCAAAGAGCCCCGCTCAATCCGGCGGGCAATGCCGGTGATAATCTCTCCTTTCCTTCCAACATAGTCTCCAAAAATAATCGAATGTTCAGCCTCCCGCACTTTCTGAATAATCACCTGCTTCGCTGCTTGCGCCGCAATCCGGCCAAAACTAGCCGCGTCGAGTTTCACACCCAGACTGTCTCCCTCTGTTGTTTCCGGATCGAGTTTGTGCGCTTCTTCTACGGTGATCTCCAGGGCAGGATCCGTTACCTCTTTCACAACCGTCTTGAACTGAAAGAGCTCAATTTCTCCCATTTCTTCGTTATAATGCGCTTCGAGTTCTGCCTCCAGCCCATACTTCTTATGTGCAGCGGCCTCCACAGCACTTTCGAGGGCTTCGATCACTATGCTCTTATCGATTCCCTTTTCGCGACCTACCTGTTCAATGATTCTCGCTAGTTCCGGCAACATTCATTCCTTCTCCTTCTTAAATAGACTCCCCTGAAAATAGCGCGATCTTCTTAGATCTCTATTTCTAGTTTTGCCTTGTCAATTAAATC
The DNA here is from genome assembly GCA_016205125.1 of Deltaproteobacteria bacterium. Classification (GTDB taxonomy): domain Bacteria; phylum Bdellovibrionota; class O2-12-FULL-43-9; order JACQJE01; family JACQJE01; genus JACQJE01. Next base: position 7,198 of record JACQJE010000165.1, read on the forward strand.
AATAGGAATAGTAAATAAACCATCCTCACATTCCAACGTGACATTTTCCTCTGCGGCCCCTTTGATCACTCCCAGAAAATTCCTGCGGTGATCCGGACTGTTTGATGCGAGAGGAGCCTTGGTTGTCACTCTCACCTTTTTTCCAGAAAATCTCAAAAAATCCTTAGACGTTTTAAGGGGCCTGTCTAAACCCGGCGAAGAAACTTCTAACACATACTCATGACTAATCAAATCTTCCACATCGAGCAGGACACTCAATTCGCGGCTCAGCCTGGCACATTCATCGAGTGTCACTCCTCTGCCGATGATCTCAGCGCGGTCGACAAAAAGGCGCAAAACCCACCCTCTCCGCTCTTTTCGGTATGTCACCTCAGCAAGTTCCAGACCCGCACTCTCAATCACGGGGACGAAGACTCGATAAACAAAATCGATGACTCGCTCTTGCTCATATCCTGATGACAATCACGTTCCTCCAGTCAAAATCCCCAGCCAGCCAAAAAAAAGCGGGCTTTCTGGGCCCGCTGACAACAGAATCCCATATGATTTCTCTGCATTCGTAACAGTTTTTCCTCCCAAAATCAAGCGCCGTTTAACCCCCCACGGGACCCTGTAACCCCCAACGCTATTCAATGCTATTGGATCTAAAAAATCTTCTTGTTTCGAGAGGTTACAAATTCTTTATCTTTTTCGGAAATCTTCCGATGAAAAAGGGGAACGATCAACGCAATTGAACCAACCCAATTGAACAAAGGAGAGCGGCTGTGCGAATCGAATTTACAGAAGAGCTGCAATCAACGCGTCATTTCGATCATTTAAACGAGCGTTCAACCTATATCGTACATCTAAAATTTGATTCCGGAATTCCTCTTCATCTCTATTACAAACCTGAAAATATGTTCTATGCTGTCATCCCTGACAATGACAAAAAAATCCTTCGCCTCTATCGCATTCACTTCAACGAACCGGACGAGTTGGAGAGTTTTCGAAAATTTTTCTTCCAGGAGGATCTCAACCTTCTGAGCGATCCTGCAAAAAAACAGTTTGAATCCCTTGTCCAGGGAAAATTGATCGGCTTAGAGAGACCAGCAACCCCTCGGTAGAGGGTCCCGTCAAACTCATGACAGGGTGGCATGGGGATCTCTCGTAAAGGGGCTATGGAGCCGCCCAAGAACTTAGCAAATGATAGCTGGGCGGCGGAATGCAGCGCGGACTTAGGGAACAAAAGTGGCCTATATGATCAAGGTCGTGTCCGCGCGTCCCTTGAGAGAGATCCCCATGCCACCCTGTCATGAGTTTGACGGGACCCTGCCCAAGCCTACAACCTCAGCGAGACTGGAATATGGAGATTTTTCCAGCCATTGACGGAGAGACGAAACGATTTCCAAACCTGCAGCTGGATTCACAAAATGAACGGTTCCAATCTGAACAGCGCAGGCACCTGCCATGAGATATTCGACTGCATCTTCGGCGCCCATCACCCCGCCCGATGCGACAATCGGTATCTTGACTCTCTCTGCAATTTTCCAGACATGATATAGGGTGAGGGGTTTGATGGCCGGTCCTGACAATCCCCCCGTGATATTCGCCAACAGCGGCCTTTTTCTTTCGATGTCAATCGCCAGAGCAGGATACGTATTCGCAACTGTCAAGGCAGACGCGCCTCCTTCTTCAGCCGCGCGCGCGACATCGACAGCGATTCCATAATAAGGAGCTAATTTCACCCACACAGGAAATGACGTCACTTTGCACACCGCCTCAACAATCTTTCGCACCGCTTTGGGATCGGATGCAAATTCCAGCCCCCCCGCTTCGACATTCGGGCATGAAATGTTGAGCTCAAAGCCGGCGATTCCCTCGCACTCTGACAGACGTTTCGCCAGAAGGGGAAAGTCTTTCACTCTCTGTCCGAAAAGGTTGATCAGAACAGGTGCACCTAAGGATTCAAACAACGGCACTTTATCCCTGATAAAAGCTTCCAGACCGGGGTTCTGCAAACCGATCGCGTTGAGCATCCCGGCAGTCGTTTCACAAATGCGCGGGGTCTCATTTCCTGTCATCGGCTCGACAGACACCCCTTTGACAATCACAGCGCCCAGCTCGCCCGGAGGGTAATAATCTTTGTATTCCAGTCCGTAGCCAAAGGTCCCTGAAGCCGCAATAATTGGATTTTTCAGTTCGAGGGATCCTACTTTAACCGAGAGCGATTTGACGTCACTCATCTGCTTCTATTCCAGATTACGCGGGATGAATCAATCACAGGTCCTTCTACACAAAGGCGGATCCAGGATTTCTCTCCCTGAGAACTCGCGCAAAGCGCTGTGCACCCAAGGCAGACCCCCACACCGCAAGCCATGCGCTCTTCGAGAGAGACTTCACAGGGAATCCCTTTTTGAGAACAAATCTCCGCAATCGATTTCATCATCGGGTAAGGGCCGCAACCGGCGACATGGAGAGAATCGCGCTGGCGATCTTTCAGGAACTCTGAAAATGGCAAAGTGACCAAACCTCGAACTCCAATACTTCCATCCTCCGCCGTCACAAAAACCTTTTCACAAAAGCGCTCCAATTTGTCTACAAAGAAAACATCTGCTGACGTTCTTCCTCCGTAGAAAAAGTAGATTCCTTTTGCAGATTTTCGAATTTTAAAAAGCGTTTCTGCAGCACTGTAGAGGGGGGGCATCCCCACTCCCCCCGCCAGAAGAGCCACAGGTCCATTTTCGGGGAGTGAAAATGGAATACCGAGCGGACCCCACATCTGCAATACATCATTCTTTCGCATCTGCGCCAAGACGCCCGTCCCTTTCCCAACCACACGGTAACAGAAGATGAGCTTTCCATCTTCCACGGACATGATCGCCATCGGCCTCCCTAAAAAGGGGGAGAGTTGATGATTGACCCTCACCATCAAAAACTGCCCCGGCGCAAAGGTGAAATCTTTAGGCACAGCAGCCATCATCATAGAGTAACCAAGCGAAACCTCTTCATTTAAAAGAATTTTTGCCGATGGGAAATAGCGCGGTTTGGGTGGAAATGTATGGATCATCATCCTTACCGGAAAAAATAGAGAATGCGAACGTCTTTGTTTGGGCTTAATGCAGATGATCTGTCAAATAAGTCACCTGAGCATTCTTAATAAGCCTCCCTATCCACCTTTCATATAACTCCCGGCGCTTTTGATCAACTAACTTTTTTTCTGCCGGCGGAAAGGGTAATTCTGGAGAAAGGGCGGGAATCGAGGTGAGCTTCTTCTTCTCAAAGGCAGACACTCTTAATTTCCTCGCAACCATTTCCCGGAGCTCAGATTCACGCAATCCGGAAACCGTGAGGAATCGAGACCACTCCGCGGCTCCAAGACGCGAGGAAACTCTTCTGATCGATCCTGCCACATCAGCACCAAAGGTTTCATACTCCAGAAATCTTAAAGCTTCCCGATCGATCAGGATCTCACGAACAAGCCGGGGCAAGTAGTTGAGAAGCTCAGCGCGCGTCAAGTGTGCCGAATCAATCGCTCTTCCCTGAAAGAGAGCGCGGTCTATCGCAGCCTCTGTCCTCAACTCGAGAGAGGTGATCACCCGGCGTTCGAAAAAAGCGGTGACGCTATCTGTGTAGGACCTTGATCCACCGTCTCCTCGGACGCTCCGACTCGTAACATCGTGCTCTGCCTCGCTCTGCGCCATTAGTCTCCGCTCGGTTTCGGCTCGCGCAGGTGAAAGAACGTCTGCCCCGCTCGCCTCCACACGCCTCGTCGCTGGTGGATCTGCGGTTATCGCACTGAAGGTAGATGGAGGATTTTGGTAGGACTCCTCTCCGCGCGCCTGACTGCAGAGCAGAAGTGCAAAGGCGGGAAGGAGGATTTTGATTTTACGAGCCATTCGCTTGCGGTCGTATAATAGTAAAGTCATCATAACTCGCTTCAGCTTCAGTCCCTGTGGAATCTGCATCTGTTAAAAGCCCGATACCTATGACCTGAGGCGCTTTTTCCAGTTTAAAAATCCTGGAAAAATCCTCGGCAATATTCACGCGCTCACTCATCCAGCGGTTCAACATTTCACTTCCGCTCTCCAAAACCACTGTCCATGTCTGAAAATCTTCGGTCCATGCTGGATTTTTCGCAACCGTCCCTACAGGCAGAGTAGAGCTCCAGGTATACTTGAGGATATAGGCTGTGCCGGATTTACTCTGAAAATAGACATAGACACCCGCCGCGGCATCATTTGTTTCTGCCTTCAACTCATTTCCCCCCTTCGGAAGGAGATGCACGCGCCATTTCCAGGATAAGTAGGGGTACTCCGCACTATCGAATCGGTACCGCTTAATGATCGTCGTCGGAGGGTGTACATAGAGAGCTTTCAGATACTTTTCTCCCTCTTCCCGCTGGACCAAATACTGCCTTGTACGGAACACATCGATCGAGAGAATGTACCAACCCGATGGAAATTCCCCCTCTTTCTGTTCTGTAAAATCTTCGATGATGACGCGGGGAGCGGTCAGTTTGGGTCCTGCCGCATCGAAAAATGCTGCCGCTTTTTGAGTCAACTCTCCTTTCTGGCTCGGCAGATCTCTCGCTGAAGATAAAGGGATGTGCGTCAAAAAGAAAAGAATGAGCAATGCCTTCCAAAATCGACCTCTTCTCTTTCCACGCCACTTCTCCTTCTGTGCACCAAAGAGTGGTCGGCCGCTCATAATAAAATCCTCCATTGGACGCTTTTCAGATCACACCTTGTTTCCATAATGATTTTCGGAAGATTGGCGCCAGGACTAAAGACTTATTTTTGAGCTTTCGGCAAAAGAATCAGCTCTCGCCGTATCGAGCGCGGGAGAGAGAAACTCTCCACCTCTCTGGCATTCCAGGAGTAAGGTGCAGGAGAGGACTCGGAGAGCCGTTCAGCAGTGTAGAGTCTGAAATCGCTGTCGCAGAGGAACTCCTGAATCAGAGGGGATGCAGGGTTTTTCCTCCAATAGTCTTTCATCGGAGAGAGAATCTCAGAGGAGATTTCTGAGTAAGAAAGGGCTGTCGTCAATCGCAGCAGTATCTTCTCCTCCGGTGTGGCGGGATCTTCACTCGGCGGGAATCGCAAGCTCAGAAGATCGTTTTCGTTTAAGATCCAGGGCGCTGTCTCCCGCTTCTTGAGGACCCACTCTCCGTTTTCTTTCCGATATTTTTCCAGATGCGCGTAAAATTGGGGTGTCAACTTCTTCGCATAAATGGGGGTAAAGCGATTCTCCCTCAATACAATCTCAGCATGAAGGCGCGGGCCAGGCGCTTCGAGTAAAAACCACACCGGTACCGGTGAGGCATTTTCAAGGGCAATTGTTCTAAGCAGAATGACTCTTTCCTGCGGGTCAACTTCCGATTTCAGCAGATGAGCCAATGGAATCAACGGCAAAAAGAGATCGGATTCAAACTCCCCCGCAAAACTCCCCTCAGCCGCTTCATCGAAAATCGCGTCTTCCGCCACCCTGATCTCTGGAGCGAGGGTTTCCACTTCAAATGCATAGCCTGCTTCGGAAGAAGAATGGCCTGCGTTATCGAACGCAATGACATGGAGCGCCCATGAGCTCTTTCCCACATAAGACTGAATGGAACTCTCAGCCGTGCGGTCATTCAATTGCAAACGAAACAGCGCTTCTCCAGTCACGCTGTCGAGAGAGACGCGGCGCTCCTCTCTCCAATGGGGCGTCTCGTTGAGTTCAGCAGATCGGGCAAATCGATATTTCAAAAAGAGATTTTCATGCGAAGAATCCAAATCACGCAGACGAACTTCAAATACGGGAAGATTGAGAGCAAATGTTTTTTCCGAGGGACGATAAATTTCTGACTCTTCCTTCCATGTCGATCGATATTTGGAAATCAGAGGGGGCTGAGCCTTATTATAATTCTTCCACGCGACAGGCGTATCAGGCGCATTTTCAGCATAACCGGTCCAGTACTTCAATGAAACAATCTCAGGAGCCTTCTTATCCTCTCGCTTTACGAGCGCCGCTGAATTTTTCCCTTCAGGACCCTTCACACCCTCTTCTTGCGGTTTTGTTCCTCGGGCACAACCTGCGAGAAAAAATGTCACTAAGGAAATCAACAAAACAACTTGCTTTTTCATGACTTAAATTCTCTGGGCGGATAAAGTTTGATCGTCACAGGCGTCTTTCTCCCAACGTAGTAATCAAATGTCTCAACACCTTCTAATAAGTTCTCAGAGGTGAAAGAGAGCGCCTTTACTTCAACAGTCAGTGCGGAATCGTGCGGAAGTTGAGGAAGGATCACCCCCGAATTCTCCTTTCTTCGAACAAGATCCTTAAAGACAACCTGGCCGCATTCTTTCTTAATGACGATCTCCCAAAAAGCGATCTGGTTGAGAAACTCCACCCCCTCGCTAGTCTCCGGAGAGATCTCTTTCCCCTTCGCGTCAAAACCGACAAGCTTCATCTCAAGCGGAGATTCCTCGTCCTTCTGCGCCGATTCTTCACCACAGGCGGGGAGCCAGAGCAGGCCTAATAGAAAGAGCGTCAAAAAAGGAAGAGGGCCTTTCGATTGCATCATTCCAACACCTCCCCTGCTTTTCCTTCGCCTCCGCGATTTCCTTTCTTCGCTTCGGCACCTCTCGAAGCCCGGTACATCTGAGGATCATTCTCATCGAAAATCATACCCAAAGGCTGATGAGGGCCGGAGAAGACCAGAAGACCCGGCTCGCCCGCCCTACCCGGCAAACCCGGTCTCCCCCCTTCGCCAGGTTTACCGGCAGAGAGAAGCGTCACAAATGTCTCACCCTGTCTGGAAACATTGCTTTTTACCCTGATTCTGACATTCCCTCCGTCACCTGCCGAACCCCCGGAAGCCCCAGCGCCGGCATTCCCGCCACTTCCGGGTGCACAAACAGCCTGTGCCTTTTCAACGCTGTAATCATCCGGCGGAACTCCATGCCCCGAGTGGACAAATCCACTCGCGCCGTTTCCTCCGTCTCCCCCGTCACCCCCATTGCCGCCATTGCCGCCACGCGCGACAAAAAGGCCTCCAGAAAACTGCTCCGCTTCAATGGTAATATTTCCCGCAGATCTTCCTGCGGTGCCGAACTGGCCAGATTCGCCATCCCACCCTCTCTTGTCAGCCTGCGAAGGACCCGCGTGACGACTGGAGGGGGCGACGCCATCTCTCGCCTTCTCTCTTTTAAGT
>JACQJE010000166.1 GCA_016205125.1 Deltaproteobacteria bacterium
AATCGGAAAAGTCTGTCATGTGATCAATAATGACGCGACTCCAGACAAACTCCGCTTTGTAGATGTTGAGCATGTCATTGTGACGAGAGAGGAAATGGCCAAAAGGGGGTGGCCGAAGGCGTCTGCCGCGATTATCCTGGATGGCAACGAGATCTCCCGCATTGGCGCCCTTCGCTCCTTTTTGGACGAGAATCAGGTAGAGGTTTTCTTTATCGATCATCATATGAGCCATTCTGATCTGCGGGAGCGCTACTTTGTCGATGAGGGTGCGTCCGCGATTGGAGAGATGCTTTATCGGTTCCTGGAATGGAGGGGAGAGGGAGATCTGATTGACTATTCGATAGCGCTTGGAATGTATGTTTCAATCCTGACAGACACGAGCTCTTTCCGGTTTTCCCGCACGACAGCCAAGTCCCATCTCATTGCGGCAGATCTCCTCTCGCGCGGAGTCGATCCTGAGGCGGTTTATCAGAACATTTACGCGATGCATACCCCCTCTCGCATGTCTCTTCTCGGAGAACTCTTGTCGAATATCCACCTCGATTGTGACGGACAGCTCGCATGGATTGAATTGACAGAGCATCTCCTTAACCTTTATGGAACCACACCAGAAGAGACGGAGGGATTGATCGATCAAATTATGCTTCTCAAGAATGTGGAATTGGGTGCTTTCTTCCGGGAAGATGCGGCGGGCAAAGTCAAGGTGAGTCTTCGATCTAAAGGAAAAATTCCAATTCATACAGTGGCCGCTCATTTTGGTGGTGGAGGGCACAAATACGCGGCAGGGATGACCCTTGCGGGAGATTTCCGGGAAGTGACCGACCGCGTTGTGGAAGCCCTTCGCCAGCTTCTCGTTAAATCCGGGAATTCCGCTGTCCAGAAGTTGACCCCCCGGAGATGATTTGCTATAGCCAAAAAATAATATGATTACAGTACAGAATCTGACGAAATTTTACGGAAATCAGCCCGCTATTGAAGATGTCACTTTTTCGGTAGATCGAGGGGAGGTTCTCGGGTTTCTTGGTCCAAATGGGGCTGGCAAGACGACGACCATGAGGATTCTCACCGGCTATTTGGCTTCCACCAGGGGAACAGCTCAGGTTGCGGGGTTTGATGTTGCTTCTCAGCCGCTGGAAGTGAAACGCCGCGTTGGCTATCTTCCTGAACATCCGCCGCTCTATTCTGAGATGACTGTCCAGGATTACCTCGACTTTGTAATGCGGATCAAAGATGTGCCAAAGGAGCGCCGCTCTTCTCGCAGAAGCACTGTTTTAGAGCAGTGTGGATTGGGAGAGGTGCGAGGCCGCGTCATCGGACACCTCTCCAAAGGGTATTGCCAGCGAGTCGGGATTGCGCAGGCGATTATTCACGATCCTGAAGTATTGGTCCTGGATGAGCCGACCGTGGGACTCGATCCGAAGCAGATCATCGAGATTCGGGGTCTCATCAAATCTCTTGCTGGGCAGAAGACGGTTATCTTGAGCACTCACATCCTTCCGGAAGTGGGGCAGACCTGCGACCGCGTCGTGATCATCAACAGGGGACGGATTGTCGCGATTGATACCTGCGAGCGTCTCTCGGTCGGCTTGCGGCAGGTGGATCAGCTGGAGCTATTGGTTTCCCGCGCATCGGATGCGTTTGCGGGCCAGCTCAAGAGAATCCCCGGCGTCGTTTCGGTGAAATCGATTCCTCAGCCGTCTCAGAATGCGACGCGGTTTGTCCTGGAGTGGGATCGCCAGAAGAGCGGCAATAGGGACGTGCGCGAATCGGCAGCCCAAGTTGTCGTTGAAGGGGGATTTGGACTCCTGGAACTCGTTCCTGTTCGGATGAGCCTCGAAGATATTTTCTTACAGCTTACGACAGAGGAAGTGCGGGAGGGGAGGATTTTGGATGAGTAAGGCATTGACGATTGCCTGGCGGGATTTTCGATCCTACTTTGTCTCGCCGATCGGATTTGTCATTATTGCTGTTTTTATTCTGCTTATGGGGTGGCTCTTTACTGCGTCTTTGGCCGATTTTCAAAGGCGGAGCCTCGAATACGTGCAGTACTCCCGGATGCAGTTTGGAGATCTGATTCAACCTCCCAACCTCAATCATATGTTTATGAACGTCCTGGGAAATATGGGGGTGATCTTTCTTTTCCTCGCCCCCATCATCACCATGCGCTTGCTGGCGGAGGAGAAAAAGACGGGGACGATGGAGCTTCTGCTCACGTCACCTCTTCGGACGGCAGAGATTATCTTTGGGAAATTTTTTGCGGCGCTTCTCCTTTTTTCCCTCATCTTGCTCCTCTCCTCGCCGCTTCCAGTCATCCTTTTTCTCGCGGGTAACCCCGCTCTGGGGCCGGTCCTGACCGGCTATCTGGGTCTTTTTTTAATGGGAGCCTCCTTTTTAGCGCTGGGACTCCTCTTTTCGGCGATCACTGAGAATCAGATCATCGCCGCTTCTCTCACCTTTGGCTGTGCGCTCTTTTTCTGGATCATCAATTGGATTGCGGCCAATGCCAATCCGACGTGGGAAAAGATACTCTCTTATCTCTCGATTATTCCGCATCTCGGCAACTTTATCCGCGGCCTCCTCGATCTGCAGGATGGTGTTTATTACCTCAGTTTTATTGCATTGGCGCTCTTTCTGGCACATCGGGTACTGCTGAGCCGCACGGTGTAGGAGACGATCTGTTATGGCGAAGAAGATTCCGCAGAACCGCAGAGGAAAAATTCTCGGAGGGCTGAATGCGGCGGCGATTTCCCTGATTGTGGCGGCGATCGTCATTCTGATTAATTTCATTGCGACGCGCTACAACATTCGTTGGGATCTGACCGAGAACCGGGAATTTACGCTCTCTCCTCAGTCGATCAAGGTTGCCCGGGAGCTCCAGCAGCCGGTTAAAATTCTCGGTTTTTTCAAAGCGGGAGAAAAACCCCTCTTTCTCGATCTGGTTGAAAGGTATCGCTATTATTCGAAAAAGATCGATTATCAGTTTGTCGATCCAGATGTAGAGGCCTCCCTCACCAAACGTTACAGCGTGGATAAGTATCGGACGATTGTCGTGGAAGCGGGCGGCAATGAAGCCCGCGCGGACGATGCCACCGAAGAGAAGCTGACCGAAGCGATTATCAAGGCTTTGCGCACTGAAAAAAAAGAGGTCTGTTTCTTACAGGGGCATGGCGAGAAAGATCTCGATGATCAGGAACGCGAAGGATTTGCCCGGGTAAAAGAAGAGTTGGAAAAGGCGAGCCTCGTGCCGCGAAAATTCTCTCTTCTGGAAGAGCCGAGTATCCCATCGACGTGTAAAATTCTTGTCATTGCTGGAGCAAGCAAGCCCTTTTTCCCAAATGAAATTCCAGTATTGGAGGAGTTTGCGGCAAAGCAGGGAGGAAACCTCCTCATTATGGCCGATCCTCAAACGGAGACAGGAATCGAATCGCTTCTCTCGAAATGGGGCGTGACGCTTCACAATGATCTCATTGTCGACATGCGCGCCCGAATCCTGGGGGCCGATTATACGATTCCAGTCGTCACCGATTATCCGCCTGGACACAAGATTACCGAAGGGTTCAAGATCGTCACTCTCTATCCGTTAGCCCGCTCTCTCGCGGTTGCTCCTTCTCTCCCCAAAGGGATCAGGTCGCATATCCTGGCAGTCACCTCTCCCAATAGCTGGGGAGAGACCGTCCTGAAAGATGGAAATGCGCGGTTTGATGAAGGGCGTGATTTTAAAGGCCCACTCCCCGTTGCTGCAGCGCTTGAAATTGAAGGGGAGGAAACTCAGGAAGAGAACAGAGCGGCTGACGAGCAAGAAGGGGCTGTGGCGCCTGTAGAGAAAAAGAAAGAGAGCGTCACTGCCAGCCGGGAAGATCAGAAAGATCCTAAGAAAAAGGAGAATGGAGAGAAGAAGGAGAAAGCGGAAAATAGCAGGAAAGTTGGAAATGTCGTGGTTTTTGGCAATTCCAATTTTGCCAATAACCAATATTTCCACTTTTCAGGGAATGGGGATCTCTTTCTCAATACGGTGAGCTTTTTGACCGAAGATACAGCGCTGATTTCCATCCGACCCAAATCAAAAGCAGAACACCGCATTTTTCTTTCTCCCATTCAGTGGGCCTTCATCAGCTATGGCGTCCGGTGGGGAGCCCCGGTGATCATCTTTCTTGTCGGACTTCAGGTCTGGTGGCGCCGCCGCAAATTATGATATTACTGTTTGCATGAGCAGCCTGATTCTTGCGCAAATTATGATATTATTGTTTGCGTGAGCAGCCTGATTCTTGTTCGAGCGAGCGAAGCGAGTCGAGAACCCGTGTCGAATGATCTCTGACAAGGTTGTAACGAATGCCTCTTGTTGTCCAAAAATATGGCGGCACCTCATTAGCCACTCCGGAACTGATCTGCAGTGTGGCCAGGCGGGTGGTGGAGGCCAAAGCCCACTGGGGTTCTATCGTCGTTGTGGTCTCCGCAATGGGCGACGCCACTGATGAACTTCTCGCGCTTGCCAAACGTGTCTCTTCCCACCCCGATCCCCGGGAGCTTGACATGCTGATGACGGTAGGGGAGAGGATTTCAATGGCGCTTCTCTCCATGGCGATCCGGGATTTCGGTGCCAAAGCGATTTCTTTGACCGGCTCACAATGTGGAATTGTAACGGATACCACGCATACCAACGCGAAAATTGTAGACATTAAAGGAGACCGGATCCGGGAAGCCCTGCAAGACGATCAAATCGTCATTGTGGCCGGTTTCCAGGGGGTGAGCCAGTCCCGGGAGATAACGACCTTGGGCCGGGGGGGATCCGACACCACGGCGGTCGCTCTTGCTGCAGCGCTCAAGGCTGATCTCTGTGAGATTCTCAAAGATGTCGATGGCGTTTGCACAGCAGATCCGCGCCGCGTGCCGAAGGCGCGTAAAGTCGATTTCTGCTCTTATGATGAGATGATTGAACTGAGCATCGGTGGCGCCGCAGTCATTCATCCAAGAGCGGTGGACTTGGCAAGGCGTTATGAAGTTCCCCTGTCCGTCGGTTCGAGTTTCACCCGTCTGCCGGGAACAAAAATTGGCCCGAGTCAAAGGAGAAGTTCCATGGAATCCGTTCATGTTCGCGGGATTACCGATCATCATTCGATTACCAAGGTCACTGTCACCCATATTCCTGAACATATCAACGTCTCTTCCGATGTATTAAAATCCCTCTCACTGGCAGGAATTCCAGTCCAGTCGATGGCCAGACTGCCAAGCGAGGGGGGCTATTATACATTAGTTCTGATTGTTCAGAGTCAGCATAGGCCGCAGATCTCTGTGCAGCTCGGCCATGTTGTTCAGCAATGGAAGGGGAGTAAGGACAACATTCACATGTGGGACGTCGCAAGTGTCTCCATTGTCGGAGAAGGAATCTCCTCTGCTCCAGAGATTTCGACGAAAGCGTTTGAGGTTCTTGCAGAAGCGGGTGTTGATATCGACATGGTGACCACCTCATCCCTCACCATCACCTATATTGTCGATCAAGATCAAGTGGGTCCTGCTGTTGAAGCCCTGCACCGGGCACTTTGCGTTCAGGCGGGTGAGAGACCCTCTGACGGAGAGAAGGTGACGCCTGCTGATCAGGATGTGGCCGGAGCGTCATAATAGGCTCGTGATGCCGCCACTTCGAAATGTTCTGCACGTATCAAATCTGTGCAGGCTGTCCTGTGAGAATAATTTTTGGGCGATGCGGGACTCGAACCCACGCATCAGGCTCCGGAGGCCTGCGCTCTATCCACCTGAGCTAATCGCCCATCCTATTGAGAAGTTACAGAAAGACAATACAGGTTTATAGCTGAACCCGCCTCTACAAAGCAACAACCTGCCTGGCCCCTATTGACATCTCTCTCTCTTCTTTGCTATTAGTTCTTTTGATATTGAAAGTTATTATCAACAATGCGGTTGAAAGGGAGTTTAAATGAATGACCTCCTTACACGCTTCATAGGTGACCCCCATCGCCCACTCCGATTGCTTGCGGCACTGTTGGGATCCGCTCTTTTCCTTTCCCTTGTCTCTCCCTCTTTTTCTTCCGAAACGCCTCGATCCTGGGATGAAGTCGCCTCAGATGTGAGGGGTGTTCTGGATCAGGCGCTTCTCTCTTATGCGAAAGGGGAGAGAGCAGAAGCCCTTGAAGGGGTCAATGATGCCTATTTCCTGAAATTTGAAGCCTCCGGCATGGAGATGGCGGTCAGCCAGTATCTCGGGTCGAGAACAACCTATGACCTGGAGGATCAGTTTGGTGAACTTCGCAATGGGATCAAAAAGGGGGCCTCTCACTCAGCTGTAAAAGAGGAGGCGACTCTTCTGGGTCGATCTTTGCAAGAGGTGGCGAAGGAGCTGGTAAAGCTCGGTGCTCCTCTTCAGGGAATGGGATATGTCGGAGCAACGACCACAGCGAATGTTGTTTCTTCATCATCAAGAGAGGTCATGAGCGATCTGGATGAGGCGTTTGGTATCCTTTTGGAGCACATGGATCAGGTTAAGGCGTTGGTGAGCGCGGGACAGCATGCGGAGGCGGGCAAACGGGTGGGGGATCTCTATTTTGATGATTTTGAAGGGAGGGGATTGGAGACCGCTATTGGATTGGAGAATCCATCCGTTGTTCGCAAAATTGAGATGAAATTTGCAAATCTCCGCACACTGATTCGAAAGAGCGATCCTCAATGGCATCCAGAATGGGAATCTCTTCGGGCGGATCTCTTTACCCAGCGGGCGCGTTTTCAGGCGAAACGCCAGGTGAGCGGCTGGTCGGCCTTTCTCTCTTCCGCTCTCATTCTGGTGAGAGAAGGTTTTGAAGCGCTCCTCATTATTTTTGCCCTGATTGCGCTCCTTTCAAAGATGGGTCAGGGAGAGTGCAAGAGGGGTGTTTACGTGAGCAGTCTTGCTGCGGTGGTTGCCAGTGTTTTGACGGCGGCGGCCCTTGCCCTGCTTGTCCGGCAATTTGCCTGGCACAGAGAGGTTTTGGAAGGGGCGACGATGCTGGTTGCATCGGGGATGCTCCTCTATGTCGGAATGTGGATGCTCCTCTCCGCCAAGGGGAATCGGATTCAGAAAAAGCTCAAGGAGAGGGTCGATCTCTCCTTTTCAAGCAATCGCCTCTGGATCATCTGGGCGACGGCGTTTTTGGCTGTTTATCGCGAAGGTGCGGAGTCCATTCTCTTCTACTCCGCGCTCCTCTCTTCTACTGATTCGTCCCATACGACTCATCTGATTGCCGGCATGGCAGGCGGGGCATTTGCTCTGTTTCTCCTCGCTCTTGTGATGAAGAGAGCCTTTGCGGTTCTTCCCGTCAAGCGTTTTTTCCAGGTCACGTCCGTTTTGCTGGCGTCGATGGCCTTTTCCTTCGCAGGAAAGGGGATGATCGAGCTGCAGGCTGCCGGCATTGTCGGTGCAACCCATTGGAAGTGGGCGCCCACTTTTTCTCTTCTGGGAATCTTTCCCACAGCCCAGTCTTTGATGCTGCAGCTTCTTGTTCTCGCGGCGATTGCCATCATTTTGATCTTTAACAACACAAAGGTAGTACGGAGGTATCAATCAGAATGAAGTACCATCATCTCTTGCCTAAGAAAAATAGGGTTGGATTTTTAATGGCTCTTCTGGGGGCGGCGCTGGTTTTCTCTCAGAGCGCCTCTGCGGCGGCGCCCTTTAGGGAATTCCCTATTGGCGAGCCTGTCGTGCGCAGCCACATGCAGATTGCCGCTGTCTATCTGCCGCCCATTAAAATGGACCACGATATGTCTGCCCACCAGGGAATTGAACATCTCCTCAAGACGGCAAAGGGGCATGTCATTCACCTGGAGGCCGACATTCATGCCGAGACTGCAAATCCGAACGGATTTGGCCGCGGTGACTGGATCCCTTATTTGACGGTGAATTATCGCCTCACCCATACAAAGAGCAAAAAAGAGATCAAAGGGACCTTCATGCCGATGGTGGCGAAGGATGGAGCTCACTACGGTGCTACGGTCACGTTGCCGGAAAAGGGTCATTATAAACTGCGATACGAAATCACTCCCCCTTCAAAGAATGGTTTCGGTCGCCATACCGACCCGGTGACAGGCGTAGCGCCGTGGTGGGAGCCATTTACAGTCAATTTTGAATTCGATTTCAAAGGTTTTGATGCTCAATCCTGATTGATGCTCATGATCCCTCTCCCGCTTGCGGGAGAGGGATAGGGTGGGAAGGTGAGGAAATGCATCTCAGCAGATTTTTTATTTTAATTCTTTTGTTGAGCCTCTTTCAATCTCCTCTCATCGAAGGGGCGACCGTGAACGGTCGCATTGTTTCGAAAGTTCTCCCCGATCCCGGAGATTTCGTTGTCTATCTTAAACCGCTCTCTCCGACTCCCGTCATCCCCAGTGCTGGCGGCGCGTCGGGGATCTCCAACCCTCAACGCTCTTCGAAGACCTATCGGATGGACCAGAAGGGGATGACCTTTATCCCCCACATTCTCCCGATCCCCGTCGGCTCGCGCATCATCTTTGGCAACAGCGATGATGAAATGCACATCGTCCACTCGACCTCCGAGGCGGAAAAATTTAATTTCTCCGTTTTGCCAAAAAAGGAATCTCCACCGAAGGCGTTTAATCGGGTGGGGGAGATTCAGATCCTCTGCGATATTCATCAGCAGATGCTGGCCTATATTCTCGTTCTCGAGACCCCCTATTTTTCGACGAGTGATCAGGGAGGGAACTTCAGAATAGACCAGGTTCCTCCAGGAAAATATCGCCTGGCGACCTGGCATGAAAAGTATGTCTCGCGGGAGAAGATCATCGACGTGAAGCGGCGAACATCCCGACTGTCGGTGGAACTTCTGTATTAATCAGCTCAGATGTGGCCAGCTCACAATCGCCTGGTAATGGCAGCGCTTCATGAAGATCGGGGTTTTTCCGAAAAGTAATCTATGAAGAAGGTCATGGCGTTACTGAAGCTGTTCTTTTTTGCTTGCGCCTTTTTGCCAAATCTGTTATCATTGAAGCACAAATGTAATCATGGAGGCTTATAGCTCAAAGAGATGATCAGAACACAAATTCAGATGAATGAAGAACAAATCAAGAAACTCAAGCAGCTTGCTGCAACAACGCACCTCTCAATGGCTGAATTAATCCGTGAAGCGGTAAACAAGTTTCTTCTGATGCAGGTGCTGCTTGACAGGGAGGAATTAAAGAAACGCGCAATAGCGATTGCCGGAGCTTATCATTCCAAAAAGAAGAATCTTTCAAAAGCGCATGATCAGTATTTGATTGAGGCTTACAGAAAATGAGGGTCTTTTTAGACACTTCAGCTTTTTTGGCCATTATCGACGCTGATGATGACAACCATGCTGCAGCAAAAAAAAAGTGGAGAGAGTTAATCCTCGCTGAAGCTGAATTTTTTTGCAACAACTATGTTCTGATTGAAACGTTTGCTCTTCTTCAGCATCGTTTCGGAATGACTGCGGTCAATAGGTTTAGTAATGATGTTGTCTCTTTTCTTCATATCCATTGGATTGATGAAGCCATCCATCAGGCCGCGACAAGCGCTCTCCTTGCTGCAGCTCGGAAAAAACTGAGTTTAGTTGATTGTGTGAGCTTTGAAACAATGCGAAGCCTTGGCATCAAGACTGCATTCAGTTTTGACAAGCATTTTACTCAACAGGGATTTAACCGCATTCCCCAAAGAAGAAAGTAATCTCCCCGTAGATTTGCTGACAGTAGGGGGGGAGCCCCGTTGTTTCTTCATTGACTTCCTGCTGAGCATTCTTTTATTGTCACAGCGTGCTGATTTTTGCGCCTGTAGCTCAGTGGATTAGAGCATCAGACTTCGGATCTGAGGGTCGGGGGTTCGAATCCCTCCAGGCGCGCGTGTTTCAAGATATTGTTGTTAGCAGCTGCTACTGTAGTGCTACTATCAATGAGTAATTGGCTAGAATGATGGCGTTCTTAAATATAAACCGAGGCGGAGCATTTTTTATCAAGGTTGTAGGTGGCTGGACAAAACTCGTCTTTTCGATTAAAGGTGGATATTTAGGTGCCTACAAAATAGGAAAAATAAAACGGGGGGTGCCTAATTTTACAAGCACTTCCCGTAACTCGCTGCGTCAAACGGCAGAAACTTCCGCCCTTGGGTTTTCTGCCCCATGCAAGGTGTGCGTTAAAATCCCACCTGACAAGATTCCGTCACGCACTCATTGGCATCAAGTTGCTCTACGATCTTTAGGTAACCCGGGTTGCTCGAAACCTCGGAGCCCAAGGAACTTTCTAGGCTGCATTTGGCCTTATTCAACCCCGCGCAGATGTCAGCCTGCAACAGGCTGGGTGCAAGCGCGGACACGGCCAGCACGATTAGAAACGTTGTTAGATTTTTCATTTTCTCCCCCTTCCACACTCACCCCCCCCCACATCTTATTAGAAGGAGATTAAGTTAAAATTACCACGCTTATTAAATTCATTGCTCCTTCAGCTTTTATTCTACGCC
>JACQJE010000167.1 GCA_016205125.1 Deltaproteobacteria bacterium
ATTATACAGTGTTGTATATAATAAATACAGTTGATGAGAGGCAAGTTTAAAATCAAAGTGATTTCAGTCACTTGCTAGAAGGCTAGAGCTTGTAGCAAAATTTTGACAGAGGGGGGCAGGGACGCTCACTGATTAGGCGGCTTCTCCCTTCTTTCATTTTGGAGGCCCACTCTGATGATGATCAATTGGGAAGAATTTGAACACCTTCATGTCATTCGAAAACTCAAGGAGATTCTTTCTAACTGGTGGAATGTGGAGATCTTCTTTGCGGATGATCGGGGGCGTTTGAGGAATATTCGCGAGGCAGGGGAAAAAGAGTTCAAGAACCGCCTGATTAATTTGGTTCTGCACAATGAACAGGGTTTTCAAAGTCTCAGTCAATTTGCAGGGGAAGCGGTCTCTGCCGCTCGTCATGCGGAGAGTCGTTATCTGATGCTGCAATGGTTATTGGGCGGTTCCGGTATTGTTTTCCCGATCCAGATACAAGATGAGTTTATGGGCGCAGTGATTGCGACAGGATTTTGCCGGGAGGGGATGACGGAAAGCCAGAAAGAAGAGCTTCGCAATGCCCTGATCGCGATGAAATTTCCCGCCATTGATGTGGGACAAGCGCTCGATCGCATGAAGACGGTCATGGAAGAGGAAATGCCGCGATTTACAGAATTAATCGAGCTCGTGGGTCAGGAAATTATCACGATCAATAATGAGATCGCGAGCCGGGAAGATCGGATCAGCGAGCTCAACAAAGAGCTGGGTACCCGTTACCGCTATGACAATATGATTGGAAAGAGCCGGGCCATGCAGGAGGTCTATGTCCTCCTGGATAAAATCAAAAACAGTGAGAGTACTGTTTTGGTCCAGGGGGATAACGGAACAGGTAAAGAGTTAATTGCCCGCTCAATCCACTTCAACAGCCCAAGAAAGGAAAAAGCCTTTGTGACGCAGAACTGTTCCGCGTTTAATGAAAATCTCCTTGATTCAGAGCTCTTTGGTCACGTGAAAGGATCCTTCACAGGAGCGGTTCGGGACAAGAAAGGGCTGTTCGAAATCGCCGATGGCGGAACTCTCTTTTTGGATGAGATCGGAGATACCTCACCGGCCATGCAAGTCAAGTTACTGCGTATTCTGCAGGAGGGCACGTTTCTCCCCGTTGGGGGAACAGAACCGCGCCATGTCAATGTCCGTCTGTTGGCGGCAACCAACAAGAATCTGAAAGAGATGGTCGACCGAGGCGAATTTCGCGAAGACCTCTACTACCGAATCAATGTGATTAACGTCAATGTCCCGCCGCTTCGGGACCGCAAGGAGGATATCCCGCTTCTCATTGATCACTTCCTTGACAAAGCCGCGCAGGAGCGAGGTCAGAGAAGGAAGATGATCACGAAACGGGCCATGGAAAAAATCTATGACTATTACTGGCCCGGCAATATCCGGGAACTTCAAAATGAGATTGAGCGCCTAGTCGTTTTAGCTGGAGATGAAGAGAAAATCACTCCAGAAATGCTCTCGTCACGCATTCGGGATTATGGAGAAAAAGGGAAGATCCAGGGAGTGCGCCTGCAGGGAAAATTGAAGGATGCCATCGAGGAATTGGAACGTCAGATGATTCTTGAAGGGTTGAGACGAACGGGATGGAACAAATCAAAGCTGGCTAAAGAACTTGGGATCAGCAGGGCGGGTCTCATCATGAAGGTTGAGAAGTTTAACTTAGACAAGCGAAAAACCGCTAAAAAGTAAAGTATTCCTGTCAATGAGATGCACAACAGTAATTTTCCAGTAATATCGCAGAGTTAAAAGAAACCTCCTGAAACAGAGCGATTGCCTGGCTATTCTCTTTACATTTTTGATACAAATCGTCTGCTTTTTCGCCCTGTTATAAAGTGGCACGAAAGTTGCTTTTCTTCCCAGGGGAGAGCGATTTCAGCCAGATTAGAAGGGGGTCTTTCTATGCCGTTGTTACGATCGAGACGAAGTTCAGGTCAAGGCTTCTCTCTGACGGAATTTGCTTCTACAGAGAAGTTGTACCGGCATCTGCAGTGGATGGCAGGAAGGAAAGCTGTCCTTGGTGAAATGGTGAGCCGCAATAAGGAAATGCAGAAGATTTTTTGTCTCTGTGAAGAGTTTGCGGAGAGCTCTTTTCCCCTTACGTTGATTGGGGCGCGAGGGGTGGGAAAGGAGACGCTGGCCCGCGAAATTCATCGGCTGTCGGGGAGGAGTGAGTGGATCCTCTGGCCCCATCAGGGATGGCAGAAGCACCCCTCGGCCACTTTCTTTGTCCCCTTCCTGGCGGCACTCTCCCGCGCCGAGCAGAAAGAGCTTGCTCACCTGATCGATCTTTCGCTTCGCCTCGGAGAAGAGAGTCCTTATCGGGTGATTGTCAGTACCCTTTATCCGATCGAGAAGCTTGAAAATGAAGGATACCTGACGAGCGAACTCGCTTATCGGCTCAGTTCAATCAGGCTTTATCTTCCAGACCTGCGGGAGCGCCGTGAAGATGTCCTTCTCCTTGTGGAACATTTTCTGACCGTTCTTTCCGGAGGCTGCCGGCAATTGTCTGATCTTCAGACTTCCACGCTCGCTTCTCTGCTGGATAGTGACTGGCCTGATAATGGGGATGGCATTAAAGCAGTAGTGGAATATCTGCTCCTCTCAAAAGAGATTCCCCCTCATCTCTTATCACCAAAACAGACGGATTTATGGGAGATCCTTCGTTCTGCCGCTCAGCTCCCCGAAGCGGTCAAACTCCTCGAAAAGAAGATGATTGCTGAGGCTCTTGAAAATGCGGTGGGGAACAAGTCTAAAGTTTCCCGGGAACTCGGCATCAGCCGCTCCGGTTTACTGCAGAAATTGGAAGAGTATCAACTTATCTAAGGAATTCTTCAATAATTCGCTTCGCGTCTTCTCCCATACTCGTGAATTCCACGCCGACAAGATGGTAAACAGATGCTTTTGACGGAGATTCTCTTTTCTTTGTCTGGTGATTGATCCAGACCACCCGTCCCTCTGCTTTAATCAGCTGTTGTGAGTTGGGGAGCGAGAAGCAGAGTTCCAGGGTTGTCCCCTCTTTGAGCGGCGTCTTTGTCTCCAGGAGGACCCCTCCCGGACCAATATTGATGGAATGATGGGCCGTAAAATCGGCTTCACCTTCAATTTTGTATAGGACGTCGGTATTGAGTTCTTTTCTCGGATAGAAGCGAAGATCTTCTCTGATGGCTGGCATATAAAACCAATCTCCTTGTATTTGCAAAGGAGGCTCTCTATAGCATAGGAGGGAGGGTGCTGTCGATGGTGCATAAATCTTGACAAGAGGGGGGTGGAGAAATAGCGTAAGAGAAATGGAAGAGCCCTATCGGTAACTTCTCAATAAGTGGAGGTACTGTCATCCTGAGCGAAGCGAAGGATCTAGATTCTTCAGGCACTTCGTGCCCGAAGAATGACAGGGGTTGCACTTTTGCCTCAGGTTATTGAGAAGTTACTCCTATCGGTGTCCTGGTAAAGGAGGGGGGAGCAATGAAAGTTTCTAAGATCGCAATCTGCTTTGGGATTTTTTTAATATCTGTTGGATGCGGGCAGGAAAAGACGGCCCTCCAAATGGGGGAAGATTTTCTGGCAGAAGGGGATCTCTGGAATGCCCGGGCAGCTTTTCGGCAGGTTGTCAAGGAGGATACTTACAATGTCAGGGGGAATTTTTACCTCGCATTCCTGGAGCCAGTGGTTATCATTACAGGTTATGACTCTCCTCTGAGAACCCCATTTTTTAAGCTTGTCGAGGCCTTAAAAGCTGAGGGTGGGTTGGCTTCCCAGCCTGCTGTCTCTTCTCAGCATGCCTTTGTCTCGTTATTGGCTAAGTTTCTCCCGCTCCAATACTTGAGATATATCGCTTACTCTCCGCGTCCTGGTGTTATTGAGCTTCGCTCTTTCACAAAGGAGAAGCTGATCCCGGCGATCGATCAGGGGATTGCGCATGCGAAGGTCCTCTTTGAGAACAAGGATCTCCGCCATACGCTGGATGCCTCTAAATGGGGCTGGCCTGGACTTGTGACAGATCACCCTGAAATGGATTGGGGGGATGCGATGCTCCTCAAGAGTGCCCTCTATTCCATGCGCGCAATGGCTGAGGTCATCCTCGCCTACAACCTCACAGATCTCTTTGAAATTGCGGAAAAGTTGGATAAGAGTCCGGATAAGAGTCCCATGAAGATTGTGGCACTTATTAAAAGCTATCCCAATTTCGCGACAAAGCAGGAGAGCGACCATCTCGTTCAGGCGAAGGGGCATTTGGCGACGAGTCTTGATGCATTGCGGGACGCAATTTCGTCTATTGTGAGAGAAGATGATGAACAGGCGAACGATCTTCTTCCAAAAGATAAACTCCCGGTAAAATTTGAAGAGACCGTCCAGACGTTAAGAGAGAGTCTGGAGGCGGAAAAAGAGGTCAAGTGGTATGTCAAAGCGGAAAGTGAGAAGGAGCCGATTGAAATTCTCCTGCGGCTCGATTTGAGCAAGTTTTTTGGCTCTGGTTCTGATGACCTCAAAGGATGGCTGCCGCAGTTTGATACCGCGGGACGTCTTACGAGTTATCCGGATCTGACCTTTGGAGGGATCTCCCCGCAGGGGGATCTGGTGGCCCTCTTCTGCTCTGGAATGCAAAGTAGAGAATGGTGCCCCTAAAAGAACCTGTCCGGCAAGCTGCAAGCGGTCGCTTGCCAATGGCCACTAAAAGATTTTCCAACGGGCAAGTTCGTTTCCTTGGGGGTCATACCAAACGGTCAAGACATCCTCGCTGGTAACATTGTTGTACACATATCCTGTGATGACTGGATATTCTTTTGAATCGAGTGCGATTGCGACCCCATAGCCACTCCAATCTCCAGTCACTCTCTTGCTCCATAGAAAATTTCCTTGGGAATCGTATTTGGTGAGAAAATAACCAGTCCGAGCTTCCTGATTGGAGGAATAACCTGCAATATAAACATTCCCAGTGCTATCTACAGAAGCATCAACAGGATAGTCTTCGCGATCAAAGGGATTGAAGATTTTGGTCCACGCCTTTTGTCCCGAAGCATTATATTGGACGACCACCACATCCGTGTAGGTGTAGGTTGTTGTCGGCTGAGGGGCTGTGCCAGCCACTACCGGTCCTCCAATTTGCGGATTAAAAGCAATGGCAGAGGTGCCAGCTCCAGCCACTCCTTCGCTGAAGAGATCCGACCAGATCTTTGCGTCTTTGTCGATCTTCATGGTCAGCATCATTTGTTTAGACGATTCATTGGAGGATCCCGTCGTGTAGAGGGAGCCTGATAAGGGGTCGACAACACCTGCGGTGGCAAAATCTCCTGCATTGAGGCTGCCATTGTAGCGTATAGTGCCCACAATATTGCCGACCGCGTCAAAAATGAGAACAAGGTAATCCATTTCAGAAATCGTTGCACCCATCGTATTACCGATGACATAAATTCGCTGCCCATCCGGAGACAACACTACCTGACGAGCATATCCTTTTGAATTTGAATATGTCTTGACCCAGATTTGATTACCAGAAGAATCATATTTGATGAGTGTTATGAGATCACTGACTTGACCGACGACATACACATTTTCATCTGCGTCAATAGCCAAGCCGGTGCTAAGGTCAGATCCAGAATGATAGACTCTGGCCCATGCTTCAGTGCCATTGGAATTGTGTTTAATTGTCACTATATCGCCCAGTGTAGTGGTATTGTAGCTCCATCCGGTCGCATAAATCGCCCCACTCGCGCCAATTTTTACGTCGACGAAGTTGTCAATCGTTCCTCGGTCAGACTGAGCATACCAAAGAGGCTGCGGGGTGTCGCTATACGCTATTATGAAGGCATCTTGGTTCGATGTGGCGAGTTGCGTTGCGCCGACGACGACTGTTTTCCCGCCCCCGATAGCCATGGCGGAAGGCCTCTCTCCTTTTCCTTCGCAAATGTCTCCAATCCCGTTTCCGTTCGCATCCTTTTGGTCTGGATTCGAAGTGTAGGGGCAATTGTCTGGTTTTTTAGCGACATAACCTTCAGGTGCAGAGCAACCTGTTACAGTGACAAGCGGATCGCCGTAGCCATCGTTATCAATATCTTGGTAGAAAGTGGAAAGGGGCTCACAGCCATTACTCGGATCGCCATCGCAGTCTCCGAAGCCTGCATCACAGCTGACGAGAGTACAGGTTCCTGTTTCGCAGCTTTCGGAAGCATTTGCTAAGTCACAGAGTGCTCCACAAGCACCGCAGTTTGTTGTGGTGTTGAGAGGCGCTTCGCAGCCGTTGCTCGGATCTTTGTCGCAGTCTCCAAAGTCTGGATCGCAGACGCCCATTGCGCAGGAGCCAGCTGAACACTCAGCTGTTGCATGAGCGAAAGAGCAGATGTTACCACACTCGCCGCAGTTGTTCTCATCTTCACTAAGAAGGGTTTCACAGCCATTGCTCGGATTGCCATCGCAGTTGGCCGTTCCACGAAGGCAGTCCTTAGCTTCGGTTGAAGGTGCGGCTCCACCGGCAGCCCCCGCTGCTGCGCGTGCTATTTTCAAACAGTCTGGACTTTTTTCGTCCTTGGCACACTTGTTCAGATCTGCGAGACAACCGGTTACACAGAAGAGAGTGACAGCAGTTAGAATAAGGGGGTTTTTGAATCTTGACAAAGACCGCATGGGGTTGCTCGACATGAAATTGCTCGGCACTACACACTACTCTTCTTTTCGGCAACCGATTGAAAAAAATGAAGATGAACTGAGGAGGTTTTTTCCTTAAAATGAGGGTCTCAAGGTTTGTCGGGCAGGCTCTAAAACAGGGATTTTTCGTGGTAGACGCCAAAAACAGTTCGCAGGCGGTCTGAGATTTCTCCTAAAGTGGCATAGGTTTTGACGGCCTCCAGGATGAAAGGCATCAGGTTTTCTCTCTCGTTGCGCGCTGCCTTTTCCAGGTCTGAGAGCTTTTGTTCAACTTGCGCGTTGTTTCGTCTCTTTTTGAGTGCTCTCACTTTTTCGATCTGTAAAGCTTCGAGTTTTGGATCGGCGTGGATGGGTTCACTCTTATTCTCTCTTTCTTTCCCGGTCTGGAAAGCATTGACGCCAACGATGATTCGCTCTTTCGCTTCGATTTCCTTTTGATAGGCATAACTTGCGTCACTGATCTCTTTTTGAAAATACCCCTCTTCCAGCGCGCTCAGCACCCCCCCTCTCCGCTCGATTTCGTGGAGGTAATCCAGAGCTCTCCTTTCCAGCTCGTTTGTCAACGACTCTAATGCAAATGACCCGCCAAGAGGGTCGACACTGCTGGGAACCCCTGTTTCGTGGGCAATGATCTGTTGGGTGCGAAGCGCTGTCAAGACTGCTTCTTCTGCAGGGAGACCGAGTGCTTCGTCTTTTGAGTTTGTATGGAGAGACTGGGCTCCCCCAAAAACCGCTGCGAGCGCCTGAAGGGCCACACGAACGATATTATTGTCAATTTGCTGGGCCGTGAGAGTGCTTCCCGCGGTTTGCGCGTGGAAGCGAAGCTTGCGTGCGGATGGATCTTTTGATTTGAGCTTTTCCCGCAGCAATCTTTCCCAAAGGCGTCGTGCGGCTCGGAATTTGGCAATCTCTTCAAGGAATTCGTTGTGTACGTTGAAGAAAAAAGAGATGCGCGATGCTGTTTCATCGACATCGAGTCCTTTACTGACAGCGGTATTGAGATAGAGGAGGCCATTTGCGAGAGTGAAGGCGATTTCCTGGACCGCAGTCGCTCCCGCTTCCCGGATGTGATAGCCGCTGACGCTGATTGTATTCCATTGCGGGAGTTCACGCTGGCAATATTCGAAAATATCGGCAACAAGCCGCAGTGACGGCTTAGGGGGGTAAATATAGGTGCCGCGGGCAATATATTCCTTGAGAATGTCATTCTGCACAGTCCCGCGCAGGAGCTTTTTGTCGGCCCCCTGTTTCTCCGCTGCAGCAATATAGAGGGCGAGCAGGATTGCCGCGGTCGCGTTGATGGTCATCGATGTGCTCACTTTTTCGAGCGGGATGCCGTTCAATAAGGTTTCCATGTCCTCCAGTGAGTCGATAGCGACACCTACCTTTCCCACTTCGCCCCTGCTCATCAGATGGTCAGAGTCGTAACCCATTTGAGTTGGAAGATCGAAAGCGACACTTAATCCCGTTTGTCCTTGCTGTAAGAGATAACGATAGCGGCGGTTCGATTCTGCCGCAGTGCCAAACCCTGCGTATTGGCGCATGGTCCAGAGTTTGCCCCGATAGAGGGTGGGGTGAATGCCGCGCGTATAGGGGGGGTGCCCCGGAAGCCCAAGGTCGCGGTCAAAAAATTGATCCGCTTTCCAATGTTCAGGAGTGTAGCAAAGTTCAACAGGAATACCAGACGGGGTTGTGTGCGATTCTTTCTTAGACATGCTACTGCTCCAGGACAACAAGGATGGCGCCTGCCTCTACCGCTTGCCCTTCAGAGACTTTCATTTCTTTGATCTTTCCATTGATAGGCGAGCGAAGTTCATTTTCCATTTTCATCGCTTCCATGATCAGCACCCCCTCATCGATTTGAACTGAGTCTCCCACTTTGGCTAGAATTTTTACAATTTTTCCAGGCATTTTGGCCTCGATGACCGTTGATCCCTGAGGCCTTGTGCTTTTGAGGAAATGGCGCAGTGCTTTTGCTTCACTCAGCAGGTCAAAAGAGAGTTGCCGGCCATCCAGATTGACGGTGTAGAGGGCATGATTTTGCACATCAATGGCAGCGAAATGAGAGGCGCCGTGAATGATGAGGGAGAGACTGCTATCGAAGAACTTTGCATCGACTTCAAAAGTCCCGTGCCCCTCAATATGGATGAGGTATAGGCCATTAGTCTGATTCACATCGATTCGCAAAGTTCTCTCGCCAAAATTTGCTTCGAAAATCATGTTGTTTTCCCGCGGTTATTTCTTAAGAATGGCCGCTTTGTCAGGCGGGGACGGATGTTGACTGCAAGAGAACGTGATGCCTCCTTCCATGGAGAACCTTGAACGAGACGCTGAACAGTAGCTTGATTGAGGATAGAGGCTTCTGTGCGATAGGCATAGATCGCGGCGGCCATAGCCGCCAGGATGTGAAAATCGCCGACTTCTTTCTTGTCGATAAATGCCGGAAGAACTTTTTCCACGATCTTTGTGTCGTACCGGCCGCTCTGAAACTCGGGAGATTCAAGAATTTTTATCAGGAACGCAATATTACTTTTGACTCCGAGGAGGACAAATTCCCGCAGCGCCCTCTGCATTCTCGAGATCGCTTCCTTTCGGTCCTTCCCCCAGGCGCAGAGTTTGGCAAGGAGTGCATCGTAATACATCGGAACTTCCCATCCACGGTAGAGGGCGCTATCTACTCTGATCGATGGTCCGCCTGGTGTCTGAAGATGTGTAATCTTACCGGGGGAGGGGACAAAATCGTGCAGAGGATCTTCTGCGCAGATGCGGCATTCGATTGCAACCCCTCTCGGTTTGATCTCTTTCTGTTGTAAGGTGAGCGGCTCGCCTCCTGCAATGAGAATTTGCCATTTAACGAGATCGATTCCTGTCACGAGCTCTGTGATGGGATGTTCCACCTGGAGGCGGGCATTGACCTCGAGAAAGTAGAACTTCCCATCCTCATTGAGAATAAACTCGATCGTTCCAGCCC
>JACQJE010000207.1 GCA_016205125.1 Deltaproteobacteria bacterium
ATAATAACTTAGACATCTTGCGGCGTCTTTTGGCCTGCGACTTCGTCAGCCTTCAGGGAAAAAGTCTCAACGTATCACAAGGGATACGCCTCGACTTTTTTCCTTCGTCTTCCTTGTCTCGGCTCAAAATCCTCTCGCAATATGTCTAAGTTATTATTGCACGGGCCCTTATCGTAAGTTTGCCAAAAAAAGACGGATGGCATCGTGCGCATGAGAGAGTTCCGGGTGAAAAGTGGCACCAAACACCGCGCCCTGGCGGACAAAAACAGGCTCTCCCTCATACTCTCCAATCACTTCAACCCCCCCTCCGACCGCAGTAATGCGGGGGGCACGGATAAAAACCATTTCCTGTGGATCTTCGCCCAACAGCGGCCACGCTTCTTTCGCGATAAAACTCTCTTTCTGCCTCCCCCAGGCATTTCTCTCAATCGCGATATTGAGCAGATTCCAAGAGGGCTGAACGGGCTGAACCACTTCCCGCGCGCAAAGGATGAGGCCAGCACAGGTGGCAAAAATCGGGAGTCCTCCGCGCACTGTGCGCGGAATAGCTTCCCATAATTGGGATTCCTGCAGGGCTTTGAGGTGAGTAGTGCTCTCTCCCCCCGGAAGCACGAGCGCGCTTAAATCCCCCAATTGATCTGGATAGCGAATCAGGACTGTTTCGGCGCCAAAATCTCTGAAGGCCGACTGATGTGCTGAAAAGTCCCCCTGCAGGGCGAGGATGCCAACCGGCTTGCTCAATAATTCCCCAGAGAGAGTCTCAGATGACTTCATTTGATCTCATATAAACTTTCGAAACGAAACCGTCACGATCCGCGCAGCTGCAACAGCTCTTCTTTCGGAAGTTTAGCCACGTCGATTCCCGCCATCGCTTCTCGCAATCCAGAGGAAACCTCAACAAGGATCTTTGGATCATCGCAGTAGCGGGTGGCCCGCACAAGGGCCGCAGCGCGCGCCGCAGGATCCTTGCTTTTAAAAATCCCGGAGCCGACAAAAACAGCCTCTGCGCCAAGCTGCATGCAAAGCGCAGCGTCAGCAGGTGTTGCAATACCGCCTGCTGCAAAGTTGGGAACGGGGAGCTTTCCATGCTCTGCCACCGATTGAACCAGCTCAAGGGGCGCCCCCAATTCTTTGGCGCGCGCGGGGAGTTCTGAAGGCGTCAGAACAGTGAGCATTTTAATATCCCTCTGGATCGATCGAATATGTCGCACCGCTTCTACGATATTGCCGCTCCCCGCCTCCCCTTTGGTCCGGATGAGGGCGGCCCCCTCCGCAATTCTCCGCAACGCTTCCCCTAAATTCCTCGCCCCGCAGACAAAGGGGACCTTGAATCGAAGCTTCTCTATGTGATGCTCCTCGTCCGCCGGGGTCAACACTTCGCTTTCATCAATATAATCGACCCCCAACTCCTCCAGCATCTGCGCTTCCACAAAGTGCCCGATGCGAACTTTAGCCATCACCGGGATACTCACCCTCTCCATGATCTCTCTGATCTTCCCTACAGCAGCCATTCGGGCCACGCCCCCCTCAGCCCGGATGTCAGCCGGCACACGCTCCAGCGCCATAACGGCCACTGCCCCTGCATCTTCAGCAATTTTAGCCTGCTCCGCAGAGGTGACATCCATGATGACACCCCCCTTGAGCATCTCAGCTAATCCTGTTTTAAGACGCATTGGATCTGATTGAAGCATGGCCTCACACCTCTTTTAGAATCTCATTTCCACTGGTGAAAGTGGATTTCCTGAAACTGATTCATTAAAAAAGCCATAAACTTCGCGAAAATAACTGAATTGGACAGGCGTGTCAATTGACAGCGGGGTACAGCCCAGGGTCCCGTCAAAGTCATGACAGGCCGTCTGCGTCTCTCGTAAAGGGGCTTTTGACGGGACCCTGGGGGTACAGCAACTCGTTTCTCAAACAATTGGGTCATGCGGCAAGATGCCGATGCGCAGCCGCCAGTTCGTCAAGAAGTTCCTTAGCTTCATCGGGGTCATGCTCCATCTCTTTTGAAATCGTGGAGAGCTTTTCCGCGTTTCTCTGCGCATTCATCCTCAGAAACACCACCATCTCATTATAGACCTCGACCAGCTGACGAAATTCATCGCCGCTTCTGACATGGAGGGGCTCATCGATACGTCCTTGAACGATCCTCTCCATATGTCTGCGCATGGCAAACAAGGGGCCGCTGATCCGATGCGTGGCCCAAACCCCGATCAGCATCAGAGAAATAAAAATAGCGCCAAAAGCTGTCCACAAAACTTCTGCGATACGAAGGCGCTCCATTTTGAGAAAAGAGGCAGCCTCTTCACCTCCAATGAGGTTCTGATGGACAAATGCGGCGATGTGTTCATCGACAAGATTGAGCACGAGAAGAGTCACAATGGCTGATGACGCGAGCGCAGCCAAAACCATGAAAAGCGCCCACTTGAATTGAAACTGTGGATTGATGACGTAACGCCACCGCATGCGAGGTTCGCGTTCTCTGCTCATTTCCGATCTCCTCCTCTTGATGCTCTGCCAAATTTATCGTCAGAGAAAGCTCAATTCCTTAAGTCGAATCCCGCCAAAGAATGCGCTATAATGAGTTCATGAAAAAAATATCTCTCATTTCTGTCAATCTTCTCATCTTTCTCCTCCCGGCTCTAGCAGGAGGGGTGGAGTTCCTCTCTCCGCCCATTCCTCGGGCGATCTTTTCTCATAGCGTCACTTTGGAGTGGGAGGCTTCCAAACCAGCACTCGCTACAATCGAGTACGGCGCCACGGAAAAGATGCGTCAACATGTGACAGTGCGCCCATTCAGGAAGTTCCACACGGTCACTCTTACTCAACTGAAGCCGAATACGATCTATTACTATCGCGTCATCATCACAGACCATCGCGGGAAAAAGGGTGTCAGTCCCATTCTGACCTTTGCAACAGAACTCGATCTCTCTGCAAAGAAAAATCGACTCCTCACCCCCCCCTTTATCAAACAGCGGTCGGCAGTCTCTCTCAAAATCGCCTGGGAGACCACAAGCGATTCCACCGCTCTCATTCTGTATGACAAGAAGCGCTTTGAGGTCTCAATTCCCAGAACAAAACATGAAGCCATCGTGGGTCCTCTTGTTCCAGGAACCGCCTATTCTCTTGACGTTTCGATCTTTGACAGCTCGGGGGAAAAAATGGCGCGGCGCACTTTGTCAGCCAGTACTCTTCAAGTCGCCAAAAAGGAACGGCCACCCCTCACTTTTAAAGAAGGACCTGCCTTCATCGAGATGACCCCTCGCAAAGCGGCACTGGAGTGGGCCTCAGAGTTTCCTACAAAAGGGATTGTCCATTTTGGAAAAACGGAAAAAATGGGGACAATTTATAAAATAGAAACTTTTCAGATGCGCCACCGCTGGCGCTTTGACAAGCTCAATCCAAACACGATCTACTTTTACAAGATTGTCATGATCGACCGGCAAAGGCAAGTACACGCGACAGAGACCCTCACATTCGCCACACCCTTGACGGATTAGCCCTTCATCTTCTTGATCTCTTCAATCAGAGGAGGGATCACTTCGAAGAGATCGCCCACAATCCCATAGTGAGCGACATTGAAGATCGGGGCTTCAGGATCTTTGTTGATCGCAACAATGGTCTGTGCCCCTCTCATTCCAACTAAATGCTGAATCGCTCCGGAAATTCCGCAAGCCACATAGAGCTTGGGGGTCACTGTTTTTCCAGACTGCCCCACCTGGCGCTCGTATTCCACCCAGCCACTATCGACAACAGGTCGAGAAGCCCCCACCTCTCCCCCCAAGGCTTTTGCCAGATCAAAAATGAGGTGAAAATTCTCCTTGTTTCCAACACCCCGGCCGCCGGCGACCACCACAGGCGCTTTTGAAATATCGACCCCCCCTTTGGACGGGGTCACAATCTCGAGGAGTCTTGCCCGAAACTCCGAGGGATTGAGATTCGCTGACACCAGCGACACTTTTCCTTTGGCGCCTCCTGCGGGGAGTTGTTTGAATGCCCCTGATTCAATCGTCGCAAAATAGGGGGGCTGTCCCGCAAACTTCACTCTGAGACGGAGTTTTCCGTTAAAACCAGGGCGCTCAAAAAAGAGTTCACCCCCTTCTACAGTGTAGTTCATGCAGTTGGATGCCAAGCCGGTGTGAAACATGGCCGCAAGTCGGGGAGCGGCATCAATTCCAACTGACGAAGAAGCAAAGAGAACCAAATAAGGTTTTCGCTCCGCGATCACCTGCTTGAGGGCCTGACAATAGCCATCAAAACTGTACTTGGCTAATGCCTCATGCTGAATTCCGATCACTTCAGAGACGCCGCGCACTACAAGCTGTTCTGCGAGAGCCGGCACTTCCCCTCCCCCCAGCAGTAAACCGGCATACGACTTGCCTGATTTCTCCCCAATTTCCCTTGCCAACCCAGCTATCTCAAAACTGACATCGGCCATCACGCCAGATCGATTTTCTGCTACAAAAAAGATGTCTTCCGCCATTTTTATAATACCTTCACTTCTTCCTTCAGTTTTATGACCAGCTGCTTCGCAACCTCCTGAGGAGCGCCGCTGAGCATCTGCGCGTGATGTTCCACTTTCGGAACAAGAAGCTCTACCGTTTGAACAAGAGATCCCGCATACCCCACTGCAGAGGGGCTCAAACCCAAATCAGCAACAGAAACATTCTTAATGGGTTTCTTCTTGGCCTGCATGATCCCAGGAAGAGAGGCATACCGCGGCTCATTGATCCCAGTCTGAATGGTCAACACCACCGGCAGACTCGATTCCAAAACCTGGTGGTCACCCCCCTCGATTTCACGATGCACCTTCACCATTTTTCGCGACGGATCGACTTCTACCTTTGTCACCACCGATGCATGCGAGTAACCCAACAACTCCGCCATGATGACGCCCACCTGCGAACTCGCATCATCTTCGGTTTGAACACCGGTAAAAATGATCTCCGGCTTTTCACCTTCCAGCGATTTTGCGAGAGCAAGGGCTGTGGCATACGCATCTCCGCCGAGAAATGCCGCATCATTGAGGTGGATGCCCCGGTCAGCCCCCATCGCCAGCGCTTTGCGCAGGGTCTGCTTCACGCGTTCAGGGCCAAGTGTCACGACAATGACTTCACCGCCATGTTTCTCTTTGAGGCGAATCGCCTCTTCCACAGCAAATTCATCAAAGTCGTTCATCACAAACTGCAACCCGCTCTCATCGATCCACTTCCTGTCTGGAGCAATAGAAAAGTGAGACTCCATATCGGGCACTTCTTTGACACAGACCGCGATTTTCACAAAAATTCTCCCCCCGGAAAAAAACATTTCGCAGAGGAGCTTTATCTAATTTATCCAAAAAGCGCAACCTCTTGTAAAAAATCATTTGACAGACGAAGAAGACTGATGATATTGCTCAGCATCATCCATCTATAAGAAGTAGGAGAAAAATCAATGAAACGGACGATGTTGTTACTCGCAGGGCTGTTGTGTACCCTCCCTTCTTCGGTTCTTGCAGA
>JACQJE010000169.1 GCA_016205125.1 Deltaproteobacteria bacterium
ATTATGTTCCGCATAGAAGCAGGGTGGCATTCATTATTTCAAAACATTAGTATAAATAATCTATTGAAATTATTTGTAATTCTGTTATAATTCAACTGTTGTACTGTTTTCTCTTTTGGATGGCAGTATGCTCTTTATGTACTCTATAGGTGTTCGACTGAAATCCTTCCAAAATAGCCACGGTCAAAGCACGGTGGAATATATTCTGATCATTGCCAGCCTTGTATTACTCGTCATCTGGGGAATGACTGAATTTCACTCGGCGCTTTACCATTTCTGGCAGGCACTCTTAGAACTCATTTCATAACCTCCTTCTACTGCGGCTGGCTGCAAAGCGAGCAGTCTTCGCGCTCAGGGACAAAATATCCTCGACGTACCACGGTGAGTACGCCTCCGGATATTTTCCCCCCTCGCGCTTCGACTGCTCGCTTTTCGCTCAGCCTCGCAACGAAGGAGATTATGAAATGAGTTCTAGCCGGAAATGAGATATTGGACTCCTGTGTCATTTGTGCTAATCGTCCCCTTATGAAATATATTTTAGCGATTGATCAGGGAACGACGAGCAGCCGCGCGCTGATTGTGAATCACAAGGGGGAGATTATTGCCGTCGGCCAGCACCCTTTTGAACAGATCTATCCCCAGTCCGGCTGGGTAGAGCACCGACTCGATGATATCTGGGCATCGACTCTCTCCGCCATTCAGGATGCGATCGAGAAAGGAGGGATCGATCCCCTGGCGATTGCGGCCATTGCGATCACCAACCAGCGTGAGACCGCTTGTGCCTGGGATAGAAAGAGTGGGGATCCTCTCCATCATGCCATTGTCTGGCAGGACCGACGGACATCCAATCGCTGCCAGGAACTCAAGAGGGAGGGGATCGAGCCTAAGATTCAGAAAAAGACGGGACTTCTTGCGGACCCCTATTTTTCGGCAACTAAATTTGAGTGGCTCCTGAAATCGGCTCAGCTTTCTGAAAAAAATCTCGCGTTGGGGACAGTAGACAGCTTCCTCATCGCAAGGCTCAGCGGCCTCAAGAGTCATGTCACGGATGCGTCAAATGCTTCGCGAACCCTGCTGATGGACCTCAGGAAGCTGAAGTGGGATTCAGAACTCCTAAAACTTTTTGGAATCAGAGAAGATTTCCTGCCTGAAATCGTCGCATCTTCCGGTGAATGCGCGATCACCCGCGGTCTTGATTTCTTGCCGGATGGAATCCCCATTACGGGAATCGTTGGAGATCAACAGGCGGCCCTCTTCGGTCAATGCTGTTTTAATGTGAGCGAGTCTAAATGCACTCTTGGAACAGGAGCCTTTGTGCTCATCAATACGGGTAATGAGCCGGTCTTTTCGCAGAACAAACTCCTTACGACTGTCGCCTGGCAAATCGGCAATCATACTTGTTATGCTCTGGAAGGGAGCGCGTTCATCGCCGGTGCGGCTATTGAATGGCTGAGAGAAGGACTGGGTCTCATCAAAGAGGCCTCTGAATTGGATACGCTGGCTCAGACGGTTTCAGATACAGAAGAAGTCGTCTTTGTCCCCGCTTTGACAGGGCTTGGCGCACCTTATTGGAAGACAGAAGCGAGGGGGATGCTGAAAGGTCTCACTCGCGGCACAACAAGGGGGCAGATTGCTCGCGCAGTCATTGAAGGGATTGCGCTTGAAATTACGGAGCTAATCGAAGCGATGGAAAAAGATATGGACCACGCTGTTCCAATGCTCAAGGTGGATGGGGGTGCGTCACGCAGCCGCCTCCTTTTACAGGAATTAGCGGATTTGCTCGAATGCCCTGTCGTCAGACCGCAAATCGTAGAATCTACAGCATTAGGAGCCGCATATTTAGCAGGCTTAGGCATCGGTTACTGGAAAAACACGGAAGAGCTCGAAACATTCTGGCAGCCAGAAACTTCCTTTGAACCCCGGCCTGTTCCTGAGCACATTGCTCATTTAAAAATGAAATGGACTCTCGCAATAGAGAGTTTGTAGCAAAATGAGCCCATCCACGGACAAAATGCTGTTGATCAACGAGATATTTTATTCGATACAGGGAGAATCGACCTGGAGCGGCCTCCCGTGCACGTTTGTCCGGCTTACTGGTTGTCACCTTCGCTGTACTTACTGCGATACTGAATATGCTTTTTATGAAGGGAGGAGCGCCTCCCTGGAAGAAGTTCTCAATCAAGTCCGAAGAATCGGCTGTCCCAGAGTTGAAGTCACAGGGGGTGAACCCCTTCTGCAGCCTGCGGTCATTCCCTTCATGCACTGCCTCCTCGCTGAGAAATATACGGTTCTGCTTGAAACTAGCGGGGCGCTCTCAATCGAGCAGGTCCCTAAAGAGGTTCATAAAATTATCGACATCAAATGTCCCGATAGCGGGATGAGTGATCACTTTGACTGGAATAATATCCCGCTTCTCAATCGAGAGCGCGATGAAATCAAGTTCGTCATTTCATCCCGGCGCGATTACGAATGGGCCAAAAAAATCTTAACGGATTACCGACTTGAGGATCAGAGCAAAGCTGTTCTTTTTTCACCGACCCATGACCTTCTCTCTCCTCGCGAGCTGGCCGACTGGCTTCTCCATGACCATCTCCCTGCAAGGATTCAGCTGCAGCTGCACAAAAAAATCTGGCCCGATGTTGACCGCGGGGTTTAGATTTCAAAAAAACTTCTTTTTGCCGATAAGAGAGAGAGGATTCTCTACAAGGACTTGGCATGGCACCTTATCCATATAACAACTTAGAGTTAAAACCTGAAAATGTCACGATTTTGGTCGTCGATGATGACCCATCGATTCGCCACCTCCTCAAAGCCATAGTAGAGCAGCAGGGAAATAAGGTCCTCGATGCCGGAAGCGGCAAAGAGGCTTTGGAAATCTTTGACAAAAATGGTGCCGATATTGTCATGACCGATCTTTTAATGCCGGAAATGGACGGCATCAGACTCACTCAAAACCTTCTCGAGAGAAAACCTCAGCTTCCGATCATTGTGATCACCGGATTTGCGGATAAAGAAGTCGCCGTCAATGCACTGCGCGCAGGAGCCTATGATATTGTGGAAAAACCCTTTGAACCGGAGGATGTCATTCTGCCTATCACCCGTGCGATGGGAAAAATCCGACTGGAAACTCTCCTCGCTCAAAATATTGAAGAGCTAAAAAGCGCTCAAATAGCCTTGGAAACTGCAAAGAACAGTCTCGCCGAACAAGTGTCCAAAAAAACAAGCGAATTGATGCAAACCAATCAAGAATTGGAAAGGCGCCTCAAAGAGGTTGAGTCTGCCATCTCACAACTCAAGGAGTTTGACCGCCGGAAGACCGAATTCATCGCAATGGCTTCCCATGAGCTTCGCACGCCGCTTGCAATCATGAAAACCGCGATATCCAACCTGATGGCGGGCATCAAGGGACCTCTAAGCCCTCCTCAAATAACAGCTCTTCAAGTCATTGATCTTGATATTGACCGCTTTACAACGACGATCAACGAACTCCTCAACCTATCCAAGATAGAAAGCGGACAGTTAACCGTCTATCTTGAACCGGCCAATCTCCCGATCATCATCTCCCATATCCTTCAAACCCTTCACGAAGAGATCGAGAAAAAGAAGCTCCAGGTGGATACGAAAATTCCTGAAAACCTTCCCCCTGCATTTTGCGACCGGGACAAAACAGAACACATTCTGCTCAATATTGTAGGAAATGCCGTCAAGTATCTGCAGGAAGGGGGTCGTATGCTCATCACTGCCTCTCCAAAGGATGAGTTCGTAGAGATGAGCATCGCTGATAACGGCCCTGGCATCGCTCCCGATCAACTTGCGATTATCTTCGACAAGTTTAAAAAGATAGCGACCACATCGAAGAAAATTGATGGTCTTGGACTCGGACTTGCAATCGCCAAAGAATTTGCCAACGTGCAGGGCGGCACGATCGCCGTAACAAGTGAAGTAGGGAAAGGGTCTACTTTTACCGTCACTCTCCCCAGTATTCTGCGGGAAAAGGCAACCTCCACAGTCCCCCTCAAGAAGATCGCCTAATCCTTCTCCTTCGAAATTTCCAATACGATTTTTCCAAACTGCTTTCTCTGCTCCATCTTCCGATGAGCTGTGCCAGCCTCCTCAAGAGGCAGGACGGAATCAATCACGGGAAAGAGTTCTCTCTTCCTGACCGCTTCTATAATAGGGTACAAATCGGC
>JACQJE010000179.1 GCA_016205125.1 Deltaproteobacteria bacterium
GTATTGACACCTGCGAATAAGAGTCTTGTCTCGCCCCATTGGCGCATGGCTTCTGGAACCAAGCTCTCTGAAGGAGAAGAGATGTTGTTTCACGATCCTCAGACCTCAGGAGGACTCCTTCTCTCAATCAGACCAGCGGACGCGGAGCAATGCCTCGCCGCGCTTCACCGGGCAGGAATCACTGCCGCAGCTATCGCTGGAGAGGTCTTCAAAACAGAAAAACCGATGCTGGAAATCGTGTGAGATTAATCGCGTCTGAGCGTCCCTTAAGGGATATCTCTAAGTCGGTCTTGCGTTTTCTATCCTGAGGACGATTTTTTCTTTCTATGATTCTTTTTCTTCGACTTATCTTCTTTCTTATCCTGCTTTGCTGCCTGTTCTACTGCGTGCGGCAAAGCATGAGGAGCGTGAGCCTCTTCTGCCTCAACAGAAAATTCTTTGACCTGTTCCCCAATATGGGTCAATGCCTTGTCGACAAGATCGTTGGCGGTGCCTTTGGGATAAGTCCCATCGCTGCGGCGCCCCCCTGCCTTTCTCCCTGTGACAATCTCAATCGCATGATCGGCCAGATCAACCGGCCAGATGTGGAATCTCTTCTTTTCGACCGCCTCAATGACCTCTTTTCTCAGCATCAGGTGTTTGATATTGGCACTCGGAATCACAACGCCCTGATCTCCTGCCAATCCATGGGCTTTGCAGACGTCGAAAAATCCCTCGATCTTTTCGTTGACTCCGCCGATCGGCTGGACGTCTCCTTTCTGATTGACGGAGCCTGTGACCGCAACCCCTTGTCTGACTGGGATTTTTGACAGACTGGAAAGGAGCGCCAGGAGTTCTGCCAGTGAAGCGCTGTCCCCCTC
This sequence comes from Deltaproteobacteria bacterium, assembly GCA_016205125.1. GTDB lineage: Bacteria > Bdellovibrionota > O2-12-FULL-43-9 > JACQJE01 > JACQJE01 > JACQJE01. The sequence goes on from JACQJE010000179.1 coordinate 861, forward strand.
AACCATCGAGTAACTCTGCTCAAAGCAGATGCTGGCGGAGAGCGTCAGCGGCTTATTGTGCGCATATTTCGCTCCGAGATACCCGGTGAGAATCAGCATCCCTTTATCGTGGATACTGCCGCTCATCTTCGCTTCGCGCTCGATATTGAGCACCCCATCCTTTCCGACAAAAGTCTGCGCGGTAATGCGGGTCGGCTTTCCAAAGGCATAATCACCAAGATCGTAAACGGCCAGACCGTTGATCTGTCCCACCACCTCCCCTTTCACGTCGACAAAGAGGGTCTTTTCTTCGATTAATTCCTGGATCTTTTCTTCTGCAAGATTGCTCCGGTAACGGCGCTCCTCAATTGTCTTCTCTATAGCGTTCGCGTCAACAATCCTTTTCTTCTCCGTTGAGGCCCAATAACTCGCTTCCCGCACCAGATCAGCAATTTGTCCAAGTTCTGTCGAGAGCTTCTCTTTGTGACCGGCCAATCTTGCGCTAAATCCAGCAAGCGCCGCAATACCGCTATTGTCAAAGGGGAGGAGCTTCTCTTCAGTGCAAATTTTGTCGATAAAGAGGGCGTACTGCTCCAGACTGCCATGATCAAGCCTCATTTCACTATCAAAATCAGCTTTCACTTTGAAGATTTGAGAGAAATCATGGTCGAACGCACAAAGGAGTGCAAAGAGCCAGGGATCTCCCAGGAGGATCACCTTCGTGGTGATCGGGATCGGCTCAGGTTTGAGACCCACCGCTGAAATATACCCATACTGCTCCCACATATCTTCAATCTTCACCGCACCCGTTTTGAGGGAACGCTTGAGAGACTCCCAGGAGAAGGGACTCAACAGCAGAGAAAGAATATCAAGAATAAGGAACCCGCCGTTCGACTGAACGAGGGCACCCGCCCGGACCATACTAAAATCGGTATGGAGAGTGCCCAATCTAGCCTCCCGCTCAATTCGCCCAATCAGGTTGAGATAGGTTGGATTTGGCTCATAAATAACGGGAGCCCCCTTCTTCTTTTCGTTGCTGACAATGACATTGACTCCATAACGCGTAAATGAAAAGGGCTGTCCCGCCAACTGCACAGGAGGAGGAACGACTTGTCTCCGCTCATCGCTCAAAAAGTCTTCAATGTTTTCAACCACATCATCCTGGACCTCATCGAGGAATTTCCCTATCAAATGGTATTGGCTATACCGCTCCCGAAGATCCTCAAGGAGGTGACCCGCCGCGTAAAGTGTAAATTCACGGTTTAGAGCTTCGATCTCTTCCCGCGTCTGTTTCTCTTCTTTGACAATCTCACGAAATGCTTCCCGAATGTTATCATTCACCTTCTCTTGCGCCGCTTCCAGCTTCTTTTGGCGCTCTTCACTCAATTCTTCAATTTCACCTTTCTTGAGCGCTTTCCCCTCAACAATCGGAACCGTCACGAGCCCCTTCATGGTCTTCTTGAGCTGAAAACCTTCCTCTTCGACTCTCTTTTCAAGATCCTGAAGGATTTTTTCCTTCGTCTCCTCAAAGCGATTCATGATCTCCCGCTTGCGCTCTTCGTACTCCTTTCCTTCAAAAGCTTTTGGAATCTCTTCGCGGCAATTCGATATCAACTCCTCCATGTCATGCTTGAGTTCAACACCCTTACCTGCTGGAAGGCGCAAGGCCCGCGGTTCGTCTGGATTTTCAAAGTTATAAACATAGCACCAGTCATCCGCACTCGGCTTCGTGCTTGCGATCTCCTTCGCCAGGACAAGCGCCATCGTTCTCTTACCCGTCCCCTTTTGACCCGCTACGTAAATGTTAAAGCCCTTTCCGGGCATTCCCATGCCAAACCGCAGCGCTTTGATGGCGCGATCCTGTTGAATGATATCGTAAACTTTTGGAAATGCTTTTTTTCTCTTCTTGGGAAGTTTAGCGGGATCGAAATAGCCGCACAGATCCTTTACTGCCAACTCGCGAGGTTTCCTTGCCAAAACTAATTGAGTCTTCTGTCGCATGCTCTCTCCTGCTTTTTGATGATGACTCACGCGCATTTTCAAGGAAGGCGATCAATTTAAGAGTACACTGGTTCTCCCCCCTTTGTAAAGAAGGAGGGTTGCAGAATATAAAACTTTTCAATAGGATAGTTCTCATCCGGAAACAGAATTCGTCATGAGGCGCAGCGAAAAATGAATGCTCAAGGCGACAAAAGCAAAATGCCCGGAGGCGTAGCCCTAGAGCTACGTCGAGGACATTTTGATTTTGGCAACGAAGAGCATTCATTTTGCAGCCAGCCGTAATAGAATTCTGTTTCCGGATGAGAACTAGGATGGCCGCATGCGAAGAAACAAGTTTCATCTCTGCCTCATCTCATTGATCATTCTCTCCTTTTGCTTCGGAATGATCGGCTGCAAGAGAAAAATTTCCATCCCCGAAAAGGGTCATCTCCGCATCCATCTGGGGACTGAACCCCCCTCTCTCGATCCGACGCTGACGGACAGTGTTGTTTCCTTCAAAATCATTGAGAATATTCTTGAAGGACTTGTTGAATACGACGAACAGCTCAATTTGCGGCCCGCTGGAGCTCATTCGTGGACTGTTTCATCGGATGGACGCACTTATACCTTTCTTTTGAAAGACAATGTCTGGACGGATGGCAAACCGGTCACAGCAGATGACTTTATCTTTGCGCTGCAGAGGGCGCTGAGCCCAATCACACCCTCCGTGGCAGTACCGCTTCTCTTTTCAATCACGGGAGCCGCCGATTTTAAGTATTCCAGAACAGCCGATTGGAATCGTGTCGGAGTGCGGGCGCTCAACCCTAAATCTCTCCAGATTGAACTGGCCTATCCTGAACCCTCCTTTCTCCACGTTCTCGCACAACCGATCACCTTCCCTCAGCGGCGCGACATCGTCCAGCCGATGGGTGAACGCGCCTGGCTTGATCCAGAGAAAATGGTTACGAATGGGCCGTTCCGCCTTGCCGCCTGGAAACACGACTCCAGAATCGAGCTCTTGAGAAATAATCTCTATGTGGGCGACTCACCCTCACTGGAGCGAATCACCGCGCTCATCGTGAGTGAAACGAGAACGGCACTGACGCTCTATGAAGGGGGAGAGATTGATATTTTGGAGCAGATGCCCCCCTTTGCTCTTCGGGAATATAAAAGGAGTTCCGAACTTAAAATTTATCCTGATTTTTCCACCTATTTCGTCGCATTCAACACAAGAAAGGCCCCCTTTGATGATGTTCGCGTGAGAAAGGCATTTGTGATGTCGATCAACAAGAGCGCCATCGTCAACATTGTCGATGGGGGGGTGAAACCCGCAAAGTCGTTCGTTCCACCCGGCATTGTCGGATTCAACCCTGCCATTGGCCTTTTTCCGAATTACAAAGGTGCGAACTCCCTCCTGGCAGCTGCTGGTTTTGATCCGAGGCAGGATGGAAAATCGTTCCCTCAAATTATCGCCGGATTCAACACGAATGAACGCCATCAACTCATCATGGAATGGCTGCAGCAACAGTGGAAGGATATCCTGAAGATCAGAGTTTCACTTGATAATCGCGAATGGAAATCGTACCTCGACTGGCTGGTGAGCGATCCTCCCCACATCTTCCGGTACGCATGGCTTGCGGCAATTCCGGATGCAATAGCGCATCTGACACTCTTCGAGTCGACAAATCCAAGTAATTTTGGAAAGTGGTCGAACGGACATTATGATCAACTGATCAGCAAAATTCGCCGCACTCCGCCTTCTGCGGAACGCAGCCTGCTGATTGATGAGGCACAGAGAATCCTCGTAGAACAGGAAGCGGTCCTGATCCCAATCTACTTTTATACCCGCCCGATCTTGTCAAAGCCGTACGTAAGGGGCCTTCGCGTTACAGGTCGAGGAGTCCTCCCTTATAAGAGCGTATCGATTCAAACAGGGCGGCCCTAATCAAGGGTCATTTTGGAAAGGTACCGAGCCTGAGCATTGTGACAGAGCAGGCCTCCAGCACTTCGATCCCCCCTTTTTTTAACAACAGCGCCAAAGGGGGATTCTCCGCGCCCGGGTTGAAGATGACAAAACGGGGCTTCGCTTTGAGGATCTGCTCTTGGTACAGAGCGCTCTTTTCCGGACTCAGATAAATGGTGATGCCATCGAGTTTTTCGGGAACCGATTTGAGATCTTTAAAACAGCGAATCCCTTCGACCTTCTCGATAGTTGGATTTACGGGAAAGATCGTATACCCCTGTGCCATCAAACCCTTCAGAGCCAAATAAGCAAAGCGCTCAGGATTCTTTGACGCCCCTAAAATCGCGATTTTCATACGCCTCCCTTCCTTAAATGACGTCGGATTCCTCTTCTTCAAGAAGCTTCTTGATCCTCAGGCGTCGAACGGTCGTGGGCGTGGCGCTGATCACACGAAACTCGTAGCCGCCAATCTTAATCTCCTCGCCCATCTTTGGGATATGCTCCAATTCTGTAAGGAGAAGGCCCGCCACCGTTTGAAACCCCTCCTCTTCAGGGAGATCCCACTGAAGTTCGCGGTTTAAATCTCTCAACCTCACCGTCCCATCGACTTGTACGGTCCCATCAGGAGCGACTTCCAGGAGTTCTGGCGCAAGCTCATACTCATCAGAAATCTCTCCCACGATCACCTCAATAATATCCTCAAGCGTGATAAGCCCGTCAACCCCGCCATACTCATTCACCACAATGGCCATATGATAATGCCCCTTCTGAAAATCCCCCAGAAGTGACTGTACCGGCCTGGAACGGGGAACAAAGTAGGCAGGCCGGATAATACTCTTTATATCGAAATTCGGATTTTCAATATAACACTTCAGCACATCCTTCGTGTAAATGAGGCCGATCACTTCATCCTTTGGGCCTTCCACTATGGGGAATCGAGAGTGCCCTGACTGGATCATTTTCTCGACATTCGCGGTATTCTCCTCTGTGATATCAAGAACCACCATGTCCGAGCGATGAATACGAATATCGCCAGCAGTAGTGCTTCCAAGGTCTAAAATGCCGCGCAGCATCTCAAGCTTCTTGTAGGGGAGCGCAACCCCTTCGCCCATCAGGACCATCGTCCGGATATCTTCTTCCGTCAACGTTGGAGGATATTTCTGTATTTGAGATTTCGTACCGAAAACTCTAAAAACAAAACGCGTAAATAAAGTGGCAAGTCTCACGATCGGGTACAAGATCCACATGCAGAGCCTGACGGGATAGATCACCTTTAGCGCCACCCCTTCTGTATGAATGGCCGCGTAGGTCTTTGGAAGAATTTCAGAAAAAATCAGAAGAAGAACAGTCATTGCGATTGTGGCAATGAGCACACCGCGCTCGCCAAAAAAACGGATAAAGATTGCTGTCGCGATCGAAGTGGCCGCAATATTGACAATGTTGTTGCCGACAAGGAGTGTCGATAAAAGATGTTCCGGCTTCTGAACCATCGCCTCCACATATCTGGCCGACGCGTTCCCCTGACGGGAGAGGTGATGGAGACGAATCCGGTTCATCGTCATCAGCCCCGTCTCCGAACCTGAGAAAAAAGCCGAAAGGATGAGAAAGAAAGGGAGGGTCAGCAGCCACCAAAACCAGTGTACTTCCATCAAGAACTCTCCGCTAGTGCAGGCTCCATCTGCATGCCGCCGCCGGAATCTCTGCTCTTTGAAATTTTGTCCAGGATGCCGTTGATAAAGGCTGGAGAATCCTCTTCTCCAAACATCTTCGCAAGCTCGATGGCCTCATTAATGACAGATGCTGTAGGAACATCTGGACAATAGAAGAGTTCGTAAACACCCAGCCTCAAGAGGGTCAGGTCAACTTTGGCCATTCGATCGATCTTCCAATGTTCCGCGAAACGGCTGATCCATTGATCCAGCTCATCGAGCTGCTCAATCACTCCATAATAAATGCGCTTCGCGTAAGGATCGAGCTCTTCCCTGCCGAAGATGTAGAGCTGTGTCAACGCCTCCCGCTCGCGCGGGAGGAGCGGAGCATAGTCCTTATATGTAAAATTGAGCTGAAATAAAAGCTGAACAGCCTTCACTCGAGCTTCTCTCCGGGTACTCACTTCTTTTAACCTTTGTCAATTTGGCGATAAATCGCCAGCAACTCTAATGCCGCCTGTGCCGCTTCCTCCCCCTTGTTCCCCACCCTTCCCCCCGCTCTTGCTTTCGCCTGGGTCCGAGTGTCACACGTGAGGACCCCAAAGGAAACCGGAATATCGGTCTCAGTGCTGAGAGAGGAGAGCTCCCGGGTAACTGCGTTTGCCAGCAGGTCAAAATGCGGGGTCTCCCCGCGAATCAGACAACCGAGCGTCACAATGGCACAAAAACGGCCATCTTCGATAAGCTTCGCCACCGTCCCTGGAATCTCAAAACTCCCGGGAACGCGATAGAGAGAAATCTGTTTCTCTCCGATTCCATGCTCTCTCAGCAC
>JACQJE010000180.1 GCA_016205125.1 Deltaproteobacteria bacterium
GAGTTTCTTCGGGCACCCTTGGCTCTGCCTACTCATTCCCTCCTTTCAGGGCTGAGGTCGGATTTCCACCGACCAGTTGTTGTCCATACCGGGCACACCGCTTTTCCGACGCCCGTCGGGAAATCTCGCTCGAAGCAGAAAATACGCTTTTGCATAAAATTAGATGACGGATTTAGATCATCCCTCGTGCCTTGCCTAATTTTCGAACATGATGGCGCTAAACTGCCGTTTGATAGCCGCGTGGTGATCGACGACATCGGACAAAAAGGCCTGATTGTAAGGAAACGCTCTGGACAGCACTTCCGCAAAAGGTTTCGCTCCCGAAGGGGCAGTGATGTCCGCAAATGGAGAGTACATGAAACCTTCTGTCACAATTTTTTGGCCGCGCGCGGAGAGGAAATAATCGTAAAAACGTTGAGCGGCGCTCATGAAACGGGTCGTCTTCACAATAGCAACGGGGCTCGGAATCAAAATAACTCCATCAGACGGGTAGAGAGGCTCCACAACGGACTGAGGATCCGAGAGCTTTTTCTGAAGAATATCTTCCAGCAGGAGAATCCCGATTGCGTATTCTCCAGACTGCAATTTTGTCATGACGGTACTATTGCCGCCTGAACAGAAGATATTCTGGGCGCGAAGCTTCCGGTAAAAATCCCAACCATACTTCCTGGACAAATTCGCCACCGCCGTAAAATGACTGCCAGACTCGAGCGGGCTCCCAATGGCGATCTTTCCAGCCCACTTCGGATTTAACAGATCGTAAAAAGAGGCGGGCGCTTCTTCTCTTTTGACGAGATTGCGATTGTAGGCGAGTACCATCACCGGCACGCGCGCGGTGACAAAAAAATGGTCCTGATCTTTGAGATCTGCGGGAATATGGGCCGCCGCAGGGGAAGGGTAAGGAGCGAGCAGCCGGTCCCTCTTGGCTGTTTCATACCAGAAAGGATCGGAGATCAGGATCAGATCCGCCTTGATCCCCCCTGCTCCCTTTTCCGCTTCAAGTTTCGCCATCACCTTTTCACTCCCCGACTGAAACCACTTCACTTCCACGTCCGGGAGCGCCTCTGCCACATCTCTTTCAAAGAGATCCACCACATGCTTGTACATGGAGGTGTAAACCCAGATCTGCGGTTTTGCCCCACTGCCGCTTCTTTTGCATGAACAGAGGAAAAAAACGAATGATAAAAGAGCAAGAGCCAGGAAAAATCGTCGAATCATGGTTTAATCCTGCCAGGGCGTGTACTCAATTTGGATTTCTGCTGCAGATCACGCAATTTGGCTGCAACTTTGTCAGCCTTGCAAAAGGTCCTCAACGTAGCGTTGCTACGCCTCCGGTCCTTTTGCTGCGGCTTCCGCGTTTCGCTCAAATTGCATGATCTTCGCGACGAAACCAAATTGAGTACATGCCCTAAAACGGGTGTCCAATAAACCCCTTTTTGCCCCTCTCGTATCTAATTTATGGCATTGTGTCAATTGAGCATCCGAGGAATCGGTGGGTCAAGGCCGCCACTATCTCTTCGCCAAATCGCGCCTGTTTTTAGTGAGGTGACGTTTTCTCAGACGGATGCTCTTTGCTGTGATTTCAACGAGTTCTTCATCGTCAATAAAATCGAGAGAAAATTCGAGCGTCATTTCACGCGGAGGAATCAGTTGAATGGCCGCATCTGAACCAGCGGCACGAATATTCGTGAGCTTCTTTTCTCTGATCGCATTGACAACGAGATCATTCCCCTTGTTGTTGACCCCGATAATCATCCCTTCATAAACAGCAGAACCCGGTTTGATGAAAATCTCCCCCCTCTCCTGAAGTCCCCATAACGCATAGGCCACAGCGGTACCGCCGCTCATAGAGATCAAAACGCCTGTCTGACGTTTTGGAAGCTCCCCCTTATACGGCTGATAGTCATAAAAATTCTGGTACATCGTCCCCGTTCCCCGCGTCATTGTGAGAAATTTGCTCCGAAAGCCAATGAGAGCCCGCGTGGCAATTAAAAACTCCATCCGCATCGTACCCACCACACTCATCTGCATCTCTCTCATCTCCGCGCGCAATTGGCCGAGCGCTTCAATGACAGCTCCCTGGTAGCCGGGGTCAACCTCAATAATCACCTCTTCTGCCGGCTCGAAAAGCTCTCCATCCACTTCTTTCAGGATGACTTGCGGGCGGGAGACCTCCATCTCATACCCCTCCCGGCGCATCGTCTCAATCAGAATGGCGAGATGGAGTTCACCCCGGCCAGAGACTTTGAAACGCTCCCCCTCCTCCACTTCCTCCACTTTGATGCCGACATTCATCATTGCCTCGTGAATGAGACGCTCCCGAATGTGGCGCGAGGTGAGAAATTTGCCCCCGTCTTTACCGCAGAGCGGGCTTGTATTGTGGGAGAATTCCATGGAAATAGTCGGTTCGTCGATTTTTAAAGTGGGGAGCGACTTGGGAGACTCCGGTGAAGCAATCGTCTCTCCGACCTTAATGTCATCAAGGCCTGCCAGAGAGATAATATCTCCCGCCACAGCCTTGTCAGACTCTACCCGAATGAGACCCTGATATTTGAGGAGCCGGGTGACTTTTCCGCGAATGATTTCTCCATCGCGCTTGACCGCGACAACAGGAGATCCCACCTTGATCTCCCCGTGAAAAATGCGGCCAATCGCTATCCGTCCAATATAGGAATCGTAATCGAGCATGGTGACGAGCATCTGAAAAGGGAGTTCGGGATCTGCAATCGGGGGAAGAACACGGTGCAGGATGGTGTCCAGGAGAGGCTTCATATCGCGATTGTCTTCATCGAGGTCGAGAGTCGATCTCCCCTCCTTCCCGGAAGCATAGACAATTGCAAAATCGAGCTGTTCATCTGAGGCATTGAGTTCACAAAAGAGGTCGAAGGTCAGGTCAACAACATCGTTGGGACGCGCATTCGGGCGATCAATTTTGTTGATGACAAGGATCGGCTTGAGGTGAAGTTCCAGAGATTTTCGCAGAACAAATTTTGTCTGAGGCATCGGCCCTTCAAAGGCGTCCACCAAGAGAAGCACACCGTCGACCATTTTTAGAATCCGCTCCACTTCGCTTCCAAAATCGGCATGCCCAGGCGTATCAATGATGTTGATTTGCGTTTCTTTATAGCGAAAAGAAGCACATTTTGAAAAAATCGTAATCCCCCGCTCTTTTTCAAGCGGGTTGGAATCCATAATCGTCGATTCTCCCTCTTTAAACGCATGAGCGCCAGTCTGCTTGAGCAGGGCATCCACAAGAGTGGTCTTTCCGTGGTCAACATGGGCAATAATGGCAATATTGCGAATATCTTTTCTTCGTTTCTGTTGAGGCACTGTCTTATTATACCTACAAAAAAACCCTGGGACGATCTTCCTCGGGGATTTCACTACGGGTTGCACTATCAAAACATGAACTAATTATAAC
>JACQJE010000170.1 GCA_016205125.1 Deltaproteobacteria bacterium
ACGTTTTGCTCCCATAAAGGAGTTGCTCGATGTAGGGGACGAGCTGGCCGGGATCGATTGGCTTTGGGAGGTAGCCATCAAAGCCGGCGTTTCTGATCTTCTCTTCGTCTTCGGGTTGGGCAAAGGCCATGAGGGCAATCACTTTAAGTTTTTTCTGTTTTTGATTTTTCTTAATGGCTTTTAACACTTCATAACCATCCTGGTCGGGGAGGCCCATATCGAGGAGGGCAAGATCAGGTTTTTCTTTTTTGAGGAGTGCGATGGCCTCCTTGCCTGAAGTGGCCTGGAGGATCTGAAATCCATTGAGTTGAAGCAGATCGACTGCGAGTTTCATATGAAGGGGCTGGTCTTCTACGACTAAGATGACTTTTGCCGCACCTTGGCCCATATTTCAAATGTCCTCCTGTCAGGACAGTATGTTTGTCGATATATTTCTTTAAAATCATTCATTTTTTCGGAAGAAATCCTTTGTAACTTTAGTAGAGCGGCTTTCTATTTCTTTGCGAGTTTGCGCAAGTGGGTGAGTTGTTTCTTGAATAATTTAGGGAGAAAGGCAAGAAAGAGAACGAGGAGGAGAGGGCCCCAGACTTCGATGCGCAGCCAGACTTTGGGATCGCGCAGTGAGAATTCGGCTGCGGCATTGCCAAGACTGACTAATGCAAAACTTGCCGGAATCATCCCAATTAAATTCGCCGCGACGTAATCCCGGGTCGAGACTTTGGTGAGGCCCAGAGCGTAATTGAGGGCATTGTATGGAAAAACAGGGATGAGACGCAGCCAGAAGACAATGTAAAATCCTCTCTTGCCGATTCCCTTATCGAGTTTCGCAATCCGGCCGCTGAGAAGCGATTCCATGCTGTTGCGCCCCAGAGCCCTCGCAATCAGAAAAGCTACCAGAGCGCCTAAATTTGAGCCAACGATGACGAGCAGAGTTCCCCACCAGATGCCGAACAGCACGCCGCCCAGAAGAGTGACAACGGTACCAGGCATAAAAGCAACCGTCGCGAGAACATAAAGGGAGAGGTATATGAGAGGAGCGAGTGATCCCTGGGATCTGATCCAAAGTCTGAGATTCTCAATTCCTTCATGCGAAAAGAGAGTCCGCAGGGGGGTAAAGAAGTAGAGGAGAACAATCAGTGCAAAGAATAAAATCAGAACAGTGACTCGGCGATAGTTCATTTCTCTCCATCCTTGTTGTGGTTTGCGAAGAATTCATCACACCATCTGCAGACATTTCCCAGATCTTCAATGCGAGCGTTGGCATATTTCAAAGAAAGCCCCTGGTTGAAACCCATCTCTGCAGGTTCGCCGCGATGGAGAGCTTGCCAGAGAGGGATTTTTGCAGCTCTTTCCAGCAGAGATGAGATTCTTTTCTCTCGCGCATCTCCCAAGGCTTTCTTTGTCCCTGGACAGCAGGGGTGCACTTCGTAGAGCTGGATCGTGATCTCTTGTGTCTCTTCTCCCCGGGCTAGAAAATTTTTTGCCCCCGATCGCAGTGCGCAGAAATTATGGTTCGGATCCATCAGAGCAAGCTGATTTATTGCGGCTCTTCCGCGGTACCAGTTGCCGCCGAGCCAATACTCTTCATTAGCGCCGAAAAAAGAGTAGGTGAGATGTTCCGATGTGCCTGCCGCTTTGGGGATCAAACCGAAACGCTCAAATAAGACAGCAAGTCTTTCCTGATGCATCCCCTGCTGTTTGTGAAATCGATCAAGACTCGCAATGCTGATTTGATTGACAAAGGGGAGAATGATTTCATCAAAGTCCTGGTCTCTCAAGAGATCTCCATTGGTCTGTACCGAAATGTGCAAAGTCTTCCCATATTTTTCCCGCAGTTCTTTAAGTAAGGAGGTTAGTTTTTTTCTTTCAGCGAAGGGTTCACCCCCGCTTAAAATGATGCGATAGAGTCGATCTGGAAGATTGGAGACGATGCGGGAGATCTCCTCCGCTGAAAGCGTTTTGCCGTTGGGTCCAGAATCATTATAGCAGTGCGCGCAAAAGTCATTACACCTCTGTGTAAAGACCCAATAGATCCGATAGACCTCTTCCCAAGCGGATTGTGCTGAGAGGTTTGCCTCTTTCATGCCTGAAATATCTCATGTTTTAAAAAAATTTAGAAGATAAATCAAAGATGTTCTATAATAGGTGCAATGAACTCATGAAATGCGAATATTAACCTTAACAGGAGGCAGGCATGAATCCACAGAATCTGGTGCGCACAATCGTCGTTGGTGTGGTCTGCACAGCAGTCATGAGTGGTTTTGCACTCTTTGCTCCGCTCTTTGGGGTGACCCCTGCGAATGTTCCAAATCTTGTGGCTATGACATTCGGTCTTACCCCTGTGATCGGCTGGGTGGCCTTCTTTGTCATGGGATGTTGTTTTGCGCTCATTTATGGGCTCTGTTACAACATTCTGCCCCTGCAGGGGGTGATGAAGGGGATCACGTACGGCGTGTTCCCCTGGCTTGTGACTCAGATGGTGATGATGCCGATGATGGGGATCGGTTTCTTTTCAGGCTCCATGGGGATGGCTTTGGGGAGCTTGATTGGCTATGTCCTCTTTGGCTGTTGTCTTGGCTATCTCTATCGACCTCTGCTCGTCATGAAACCTGCTCAGTAAGTCTTTTTCTTGAGCGATGCCGCCCGGCAATGAAGTTTCTCAGCGGCATCGCTCAAATTTTTAGTAAAGATAGGGGGGATTTTAATATATTGGAACCTCAAGGGAGAGAGGTTGTGATGAATCGGATAGGAAAGTTCGAGAAATTCTTATTCTCTTTTAGCTTTCTCCTCTTTTCCGTCAGTGGCTTCTGTGCAGATCCAGTTGACCCGAACCTGCATTCCGCCCAGGAAGATCGCAACACCGTGAGGGGGATGGTTCGCGAAATTTTGCATGACATGAGACTGCAAGAGACTCAGCAACTTCCGAGCGGCCATGTGATAACCCTTTATGACGAAGGATTTCTTTTTATTGGTGAAGATGACAAATTGACTCTGAGCGGGTGGTATCAAGGAGATCTCAGAGTCCCTCAAGCGAATCATCCGCAAGCCACTCGTTTTCTCAACAGAAGAGCAAGGCTGGATGCCCGTGGCGTTTTGGAGCAGTACTTTGGATTCCGCCTCATGGGTGAATTTGCGGGAGCAAATGCCCAGCTTCAGGAAGGTTGGTTGGAGTACAATCGCTGGCCCTATGCTCGTCTTCGGATAGGACAGTACAAAGAGCCTTTTAGTTTGGAGAGCCAGTACTCCTCTCTCTGGATCGACTTTGTCGAGACATCATTGATTGTGAGTAATTTGCAGCCGGCTGAAGACATTGGCGCAATGTTTTTTGGAAATGTTTTTGACAAAGCGGTTGTTTATACAATCGGTATCTTTAATGGGATCGCGAAAAACGCTGCCGAAACGAACGATGATAAAGATCTGGCATCAAGGATCGTGATTCAACCCTTTTCGAAATCTGAATCGAATAGGTTGAAAGATCTCTATTTGGGTGGCTCCGTCACAGTCGGTGTACAGCAGAACAACTTTGCGGGTGCGACGTTTACGACCGCGCTTGGCACCCCTTTTCTGACCTTTTCTGCCGCGACTCTCCATAATGGGACACGGACGCGCACTGGAGGAGAAGTTGAGTGGTTAGTCGGTCCGGCATCTCTAAAATCGGAATATATCGCATCGCGCTTTGAGCACTTTGAAATGGGAAGTGGCGTGGCCGATTTTTGGGCGCAGGGTTGGTATCTCTCAGCCACCTGTTTTCTGACCGGAGAGAAGAAGTCTCGAAACAAGTTTATGGTGCCAAAAGAGCAGTTTGCTCCTTTTGATGGAAAGTGGGGATTGGGCGCTTGGGAAGTGGCAGCACGATTTGAGCAATTTTTTGTCGATCCTGAGTTCATTGGAAAGGGATTTGCGCGCGGAACGGATCAGGTGGATGCTGTGACCGCTGGTACGAACTGGTGGCCAAACAAGCATATCAAGATGGCGGCAAATTACGTCTATTCAAGATTCGATCATATTGTAGGGACGTCTGGGACAAGTCTCAATGACGAGCATGTTTTCTTAAGCCGTTTTCAATTTCATTTTTAGGAGACTACCATGTTCATGACTGCGCGGGAGTTTTGGACCGTCATTCACGGTTTGCTTTTGGGGACGGTGTATTTGCTCGCATTTTCGGGAGGATTCGCAGAACTTTGGAGCCTTTGGAAAAATGGGGAGGCGGCTGGCAATCTCCAAAAACGCGTTCGTCGGATCGCCTGGGGAGCGTGGGTCATGGCGATTACAGGTTGGCTCACTCTCTTCACAGGGACTTATATCGTTTATCCCTGGTATCGGGAAAAAACAGCTGACAGCCCCCGCTCCTTTTTATTAGCAGACCCCTTAAGGTCTGCATGGCATACCTTTGGCATGGAATGGAAGGAGCACATTGCCTGGATGTCTCCCATTCTCGCGACGGCTGTGGCGGTAATCTTGATTTCCTATGGGGAGAGCGTCGCGAAACGAAGGGACATCGTGGCATGGATCATTTTCCTTTTTGTATTTGCTTTTTTAACCGCGGCAGTGGCTGGGCTCTTTGGCGCCTTTATCAACAAAGTTGCGCCGATTCATTGATATCAGGTTTGGATAAGATAGAGAGGCCGAAATGAGCATTGACAAAAATAAATCGGGTCGTTTTGCGGCAGCACTTTTCATGGCATCGGTGGCCTGTTTTATCCTGGGTCTGTTGACGACAGGAGCTGTGATGAGCTCCTCACTCAAGGAGTGGCTGACGTGGAGTCAACCAGTAGGTCCCCTGAGTGGGAAGACCTTGGTATCGCTGATCGTTTGGCTGTTGGGGTGGGGATGGCTCCATTGGCAGTGGAAAAATCGTGAGATTTCTCTCAAAGCCATCGGTACCCTTTCCGTCATTCTATTTTGCCTTGCCCTGCTTCTCCTTTTTCCGCCTTTCTTTGAATGGTTTGAATATTGAAAAAATTACATGGATGTTCACATAAAATGCGGTATTTTTTTCCACTGGAATGGGGTCAGACAGTCGTTTTTTTTCAACACGTCCAATACTATTGGAAGCAATAAAAAAGATATTTTCTAATAAATCTAGTCATATCCGATATTTTTAAGATTGCCATCCCCCTCTCAGCGGCTCCCCCTTCGACCCTATTTAAGGTAATCCCTCAGTGGCACAAAATTTGCTCCGTCATTCTGAGTGCAGCGTGTCATCTGGAGCGCAGCGAGTCATCC
>JACQJE010000172.1 GCA_016205125.1 Deltaproteobacteria bacterium
GCTATAGGGGGCTCCTCAGGCGAACGTGGAGGATCTGTTTATAAAGTGCACAAGAACTCTTGTTTTTAAAATTATTGAGGAATATTAATAAGTTGCTTGTTAGAAAAGGGATAGCGCAGATGAATAAATCCTTTACAGCCCTTGATCCGCTTGAGTACTCGTACTATCTTCACATTTGTGTTATTAAATTGACAACGCTGTCGTCATTTGTCATGATAAATGACGATGAATATGTCATTTATTCGAAGAGTTCTTGACATTGCGTCAGTTGTTTCGCAAAAGAGCTGTTTTTTGTTCGGCCCCCGACAGACCGGAAAGACAACGCTTATCCAGCATGATTTAAATTCAGACTATTTTTATAATCTCCTTGAAAGCGATACCTTTTTGACCTTGAGTCGAGAGCCCCAGCGGTTGAGGCAAGAGATCAAGAAAAGAGGCGCTGTTGTCGTGATTGATGAAATTCAAAAACTCCCTCTCCTGCTCGATGAAGTTCATCTCCTGATCGAAAAGCAGAAATGTCGTTTTCTGCTAACCGGTTCCAGCGCTCGAAAGCTCCGGCATGGGGGTGTAAATCTTCTGGGGGGTCGGGCCCGCCATCGTGTCCTTCATCCCTTCGTTTTTCCGGAAATCCCGTCATTGAATTTGCTTCAAGCCTTAAATAGAGGCCTCATCCCTTCCATCTATTTCTCAGATGCACCCGAAGAGGATTTGAACTCCTATGTGGGGGATTATCTAAAAGAGGAGATTGTGCAGGAAGGGCTAACGAGAAATATTCCTGCCTTTAGCAGATTTCTCGAAGTGGCTGCTCTCTGCAATGGTCAACTCATCAACTATACTGAAATTGGCAATGATGCCCAAGTGCCGCGCACGACGGTTCATGAGTATTTTCAAATCCTCAAGGATACTTTGATCGCATATGAATTGACCCCTTGGAAAAAGAGTAAGAAGAGAAAACCACTCTCCACAAGTAAATTTTATTTTTTTGATCCCGGCGTGGTCCGTACATTGCAGAAAACGCCCATTTTGGACGAACGCTCTCCCTCTTTTGGTCCGGCTTTTGAGCACTATCTTTTTCACGAACTCCAGGCCTATTGCGATTACAAACAGAGAGGGCCACTCCATTACTGGCGCTCGACCTCTGGCTATGAAGTCGATTTTATCCTGGATGACGAGATTGCCATCGAGATCAAGGCTAAAAAAAGTGTAGCAACGCGAGATTTAGCGGGATTGCGGGCGATTGCTGAGGAACATCTTCTCCGAAAATATCTGATTGTCAGTCTTGAACCTCGACCACGAAAAGTGGATCAAATCGAAATTCTTCCTTGGAAAACTTTCCTGGAAGATCTCTGGAGCGGTTGATTCAGCATTCTGCGTTCTTGCCTCGAAAATGTGTTCGCGATCCAATTTGTCATACGCATATTGAATTCACTCAAAACTGGCACGCTGATTGCACCTTACATTCCTGGAGTCTGAAGAGGTTGATTGATTGAGATTTATTAACCTATTGAAATCAACCAACAGATGAAACTTGCGACTCAGGAAAGAGCGCCCTGTCTGACCCTATTTTGTGCGACCGAGTGACAATTCTTGTCATAGATCGCATGAATTGTGTGAGGAAAGAGTGTGGAATAGTCGTTGGAGAAAGCGAGGTGCGCTTTTGCGGACCAGAAAAAAGAGATTGAAGAGGAGAGATGAAATGAAAGGGTTTACGCAAAGAGAGAAGAGGGGTGTCATGATCGCGCTCTGCTTCCTCGTTTTTTTGGGTTTTTCAGGAAGGCTTGTGGCGGATGAGTTAACCGTGGAACAATTACAAGAGATGGAGCATCTGGCCCAGGAACTCGGCGATGAGAGCTGGGAGGTGCGAAAAGATGCCTCGGAAAAGTTCGCCCAGAGCTACATCGAGGAGTGCAGATATCCAGGGATCAGAAGCTGGCTGAAGGAGCGGCTCGAAGGGGAAAAAGATCTTGAAATCAAGACGCGGCTGGAGAAGCTTCTTTCCGCGGCGGAAGAGGAATGTCGATCACTCATGGAATTTGTTTGGATTCCTGCAGGGGAATTCATGATGGGGAGCCCTGAAGGTAAGGTGGGTAGATGGAATAATGAGGAGCTCCATTGCGTGGAGATCACGAAAGGCTTTGAAATTGCCAAGACGGAGGTGACCCAGCTTCAGTGGTTTCTGGTGATGGGGAATAACCCTTCCTATTACAGTGAGCAGATTTACTGTCGAGGGGAGCATCGGGTCATTAATGACCTCAATGGCAAAGCAATTTCCCTCTGTCCGGACCATCCAGTGGAGAGTTTTTCCTGGGATGACGTTCAGGTTTTTTTGGGAAAGCTCAATGCAAAGAAAGCGAGTGAAGGCTACACCTATCGTCTCCCGACAGAAGCGGAGTGGGAGTATGCAGCGCGTGGGAGGATGGCTTCTGGGGAAGTGCAGCAGGGTGCGTATACCTTTGGGGATGATCAGACTCTTCTTGGAGATTACGTCGTTTCCTATAAGCATGTGGGCCCTCTCTTCCCCCGCGCTGTTGGACAGAAGAAAGCGAACTCCTATGGTCTTTATGATATACATGGGAACATTTCGGAGTTGTGTCAGGACCAGTATAATGAGGATTATAATCAATCAGGAAAGAGAGAAAAATTGTCGAGTGGAAATGAGGGTTTCAAAGATCCGCAGGGGCCTGCTTCAGGCCCGTACTCCGTGGTTCGTGGTGGCCGGGTGGGCTGCGACCCAAGGGAGTTGCGGTTGGCTTCCCGCGGCGGCGTCTTTCTCGTAGGTGGCGCCAACGAGGTCGGTTTTCGCCCGGTGAGGGTCAGCGCGCCGGACAAAGAAGGCAATGAGTAAAGGGTGAAAGTCCTTACAGCAAAGAGCTAGCGATTCATGCTCTGGCCCTGAGTCATGAGATACATATCGAAGAGGTACGTGACGAAGCGTTATTGCGAGACACAGGAGACTCTACGTGGTCTGAGACCCCGAGCGAACACTGAAGCTCATTGCACGGAAGCCGGGAGATCCCACGGGTGGCCAAAGAACCCAAAGAAACGCGAAGTGCCTGGGAAACCTTCAGATCTGTAACAAACTTTCCTCTTGCGTGCGAAGCGATTATCAGGCATAATCGCTTCATGATGTGAGGCGATTGTGGGGGCGGAGTGAAATATATCTGGCAAAGTAAAAAGTGGCCAAAGCTGAGCTGGCAGAGTGAGACTTTACTGACCCTAATCAGCAGAGCGCGGCTTGCTCAAGGAAAGCTCCTGGCTCAAGTAACGAGTCTCGGCTTACAGCACAGCCGGGAGGCGTGTGCCGATATTTTGACTGAGGAAGTAGTCAAAACCTCTGCCATCGAGGGTGAACGGTTAAACCGCGAGTCAGTTCGATCCTCTGTGGCACGGCGCTTGGGACTCCCCCTAGCTGGCCTGCCTCCTGCCAATCGCTATGTAGACGGCTTGGTGGGAGTTCTCCTGGAAGCCACTGAAAAATATGACAAGCCGCTCACGGCAGCACGACTTAAACGATGGCAGGCGGGGCTTTTTCCGACCGGATATTCTGGACTCTCGCGCATTCGCGTTGGAAGGTGGCGTGGCGCGAGTGAGTCGATGCAGGTCGTTTCAGGTGCTATGGGGAGAGAGAAAATTCATTACGAAGCGCCTCCGGGTGAGCGCATCGAAGCGGAAATGAAGCGGTTTTTATCTTGGTGGAAAGCTACAAAGGATCGAGAGGACGGGCTATTGCGGGCGGGGTTGGCCCACTTTTATTTTGTCACTATTCACCCCTTTGAAGATGGGAATGGCCGTATTGCCAGAGTGTTAACGGATATGGCGTTGGCGCAGGATGAAAAGCTTTCGACCCGCTATTACAGCCTCTCTTCGCAAATCATGGAAGAGCGCGACGATTATTATGACGTTCTCGAAGCATGCCAGAAAGGGAGCGGCGATGTCACCCAATGGTTGGAGTGGTATTTGGGATGCTACACCCGTGCGGTGAAGAAATCCGAGAAACTCATCGAAGATGTTCTGGCAAAGGCGAAGTTTTGGCAGCATCATGGCCAGATCGCGATCAATGAGCGACAGCGAAAGATCGTGAATCGGCTTCTGGATTCCGGAAAAGGCGGTTTTCAGGGTGGACTTACGACGCGCAAATACGTTTCCATGGCCAAAGTGAGCCGTGCCACAGCTTTCCGGGAGATCTCGGATTTATTGGAAAAGGGGATTCTCATCCAAAATCCCGCTAAGGGCCGAAGTGTCAGTTATGATTTGAAGTGGGTTTAAAAAAGCGCCTTATTGATGAACACTGCGAATATAGATCGGCGTCACAAGGGATGCAGGGAGGAGGTTTCCTTCCTGGCGGAGTTTGTGAGGAATGAGCGCGATCGAGAATTTGGCAAGAGGGTAATAGAGGTGAAGGGACTCCTCATCTTCGTGGCCGGGTGGAAGAGGAAAGTCTTGCTCAAAGACAGGGCGATAGGAGAGGAGGCCTGTGCCAGCGAGGAGTCCCTTTTTGCGCGAAGTATTGTTGAGGCGCGAGTGGAGAAAGTCTCTCCAGACCTCAGGATGGCAAGCAAGGGGGCCTTCAAGGAGTCCTGCGCGGTCATAAAGGGCGGCGTAGATTTCTCCCTTTCGGGCATCGAGGATCGGGCTGACCCACTCTGCGTCGGTATAAGCAAAGGCTTGATGAGCGAGGATCTCCAGACTCGAGAGCGGAATGATGGGGCGGTCGATCACTGCGGCGATCCCTTTGAGGGTGGCCAGAGTGATCCGCACTCCCGTGAAGGCGCCAGGTCCCACAGTGGCTGCAAATGCGCCGAGTGATTCAAAGGACCACTCTGCTTTTTGCAGAAGGGCCTGGATACGGGGGAGGAGTTGTTCAGAGTGTGTTTCACCCGGTGACGATTTTGCCCAATATTGATCAGAAGAGATCAGGCTGACGCCTGATTGCTCTGACAGTTCGGCAAGGGCCATGCTGCCCAGCGAGGTGGTGGTGTCAATGGCCAGAAGTTTCATTTTGGGACTGCTCACTGAAAGAACTTCGTCATTCCACCCCAGTAGCGGAGGATGTCATTGTAAAGAACGACGAGA
>JACQJE010000173.1 GCA_016205125.1 Deltaproteobacteria bacterium
ACCCCCACCCTAACCCTCCCCCATCAAGGGGGAGGGAGGTAGTCTCAAGTCGCTGAGAAGTTACGGGGCGGAGGGACAACCTCAGATACCTATTGAACACCGAGGTCATTTTTAAGATGAGAAACGCCGATAAATTGAGAAGGTATGAACATTCAATGGAGGACTCTTTCTCAAATAAATTGAGATAATATGAGCGTTCAGTGGAAGTCTCTTTATCAAAAAGCTTTAGACAGCGCCCGGCAACTGGCGAAATGGCTGCTGGAGCACCTGATGAAGTTCGCGAAAAGGATCGCGCTTCGGGGCTCCCTCACTTGGACACTCATGGCCTGGATGGTGCTGATCGCCGCTCTCCCTCTCGGACTGATGGCCGCCTATTCCATCTTAACCTTTAAGAAGCACGCTGAAACCCAATTAAACAGAGAATACACGATTGCCCTCCAGGGAATTTCTTTCGAATTTGAAAACTTTCTCGGCGCTCTCCAGAATAATGGGATCAACCACAGCACGGATGCCGCCTATGTCAGCGCTCTCTCAAATCGGAATATTCAGAAGATTTCAGAAATTACATCCCATTTTCTTCACGGAACGGTCCTCGATTTTATCCAATCTTTCTCTGCCGAAGGAAAGTTGATTGTCCATGTAGCAAAGTCATCTGCTCCGGCAAAAGCCCCGTTTATTCCCCTTTACGAAACAAGGGGTGCGCGGGTGACGCGGGTCAAAGCGGATATCCTCTCGCGAATCAGACAAAAAGGGTATCTCACCTCAGTAGAGCCCTTCCCCGCTGTCGGCCTCCTGCTGATACGATATAATGCCGTCTATACGCGGCGCGGTCAGTTTGTCGGAATTCTCAAAGAGAGTCTCTTTATCGACGAACGCTACGGACAGACCCTCAAAACCCGGTCCAATCTCGATCTCGTCATTACTGATAAAGATTTGAGCATTTTGACCACTGCTGTGACGGAGAGGGAAGCGGTCGCCAGCGTCACGCAGGCGAAAAGGGAGAGCTTTATCAATGGAAATCTCGTCCCCTTCGGTTTGGAGAAAAAATCGGTCGCTCTCAAATATTTGCCCCTTGTCATTCAGGAGAAAACGCTGGGCTATGTGGGGGTGCTTGGCTCCCTGGCTGGACTCCAGCAACTCACCTCGCGCCTTCAGTACACGACAATGGCGATTGTCCTCCTCCTCCTCCTTGTCATCAGCAGTCTGATCTGGATCGTCGGAAAACTTTATTTAAAACCTCTTCAGCAATTGACACAAATAGCCGACCGTCTCAAGGGGGGAGAGACCCTAAAGGCAAGCGAGATTCCCTCGAGCGAGGTAGACGAAATCAATACCCTCCTCTCCTCTTTTTCCCAGATGATTCTCAACATGCAGGAGATGCAGAAATCCCTGATTGAAAAAATTGAAGCCGTGGAAAAAGCAAATTCCCAAATCCTCAAAACTCAGGCTCAACTGGTACACACAGCAAAAATGGCCGCGCTGGGTCAGCTTGTTGCGGGGATCGTTCATGAGCTCAACACTCCCGTCGGATACATCAGCAGTAATCTCTATCAGCTCAAAGTCGATCTCGATAAAATGCTGCATCTTCTGAAACTCTATCAAAATGCAGAAAGCCGCCTCGATACAAAAACGGCAGAGCCATTACTCCAAGCCAGGAAGGAATCTGATTGGGAGTTTCTTGAAAAAGATCTCCCTGAACTCATTAGCAATTGCATCGACGGCTCCGAACGGATTCAAGGTCTCGTGTCAGGACTGAGAAACTTTTCGCGTATTGATGAAGCAGAGCAGAAACGGGTCGATCTTCATGAAGGAATCGACAATACGCTAAAACTCCTCGCGGGTGAGATCAAGGATCGGATCACAATTGAAAAACATTATGGCAAACTCCCTCCTGTCACATGCTATCCCGGTCAGCTCAATCAAGTCTGGATGAATCTTTTGACAAACGCCATTCAAGCGATTGAGGGAAGAGGAACAGTGACAATCAGCACGGAGGCGCTTGAAAACGAAGTGAGGGTGACCCTCTCAGATACGGGGCACGGCATCCCTGAAGAGATCCTCCCAAAGATCTTCGATCCCTTTTTTACCACAAAGGGGATGGGCAAAGGGACTGGTTTGGGGTTGACCATCAGTTATGGTATTGTGCGCCAGCATGGCGGCAACATGCTGGTAAGCAGTGAAGGGGGCAAGGGGACAACCGTGACCGTCACGCTCCCGCTGAGGTAGAGAACGCAGTGGAAAAACTTAAACTCTATTTTTTTCGAATCAGTCAGGTCATAGGATGGCCGATATTGACTCTTCTCTATCTGGCATATGCGATTCTTTTTTCGCTGATCACCTGGCACCCTTATACCGTCATCGATCGAGGAGCTCGCATCTGGTCGAAATTGATGTTGGCGTTGGCTGGAATGAAACTCCGCATCCATGGAAAGGAAAATATTGACCCGAATCTCCAGTACCTCTTTCTCTCTAATCACCAGAGTCTGCTTGATATTTTTATCATTCTCCTCGCAACCCCCCCCCGCACGGTGTTCGTCGGCAAGCAGAGTTTTCTTGCCATACCTGTGGTGGGATGGCTCTTTGGGCTTTCGGGTCAAATTGCGATCGATCGTTCACATCATGAAAAGGCGATAGAGGGTCTGAAACGAGCAGAACAAAAAATTGCTCAGGGACACCACCTCTATATGGCTCCCGAAGGAACCCGAAGCAAAGACGGGACGCTCGGCCCTCTCAAACGGGGAGCTTTCCACATTGCACTGCACACACGCCTCCCAATCATTCCGATTACAATCGTTGAGGCCTATCGCAGACTCCCCAAATACCGCATCCTCGTCAATCCGGGAGAGATTGCGGTGCAGATCGATAAGGCCATTGAGACTCAGGCATGGAAGGAAGAAACCTTAGAGACCCACATGGACGAAATAAGGCGAGCCTTTCTTCATCACCTGGCAGCCTGACGCGCGGCCGTTCCAGGGTCTCGGCAAAGTCATGACTTTGCCGAGACCCTCGCTTTCATTCCCTTCACGGTATCGACAATCGCTTCACGGGAGGTATGCTTATACTGATAGCCAGCCGTCCGCTGGGCCCTCTTGCCGGAAGCGATCCAGGGATAGCGGATGAAGTTGAGAATAGAAGCAGGCGCCTCCGTAAAATTGCGCAGCCGCAGCATCCATGCCATCTGCGTCAAAGGATAGATGACCGGGGGAGAAAGCCAGATGGGCCTGGCACCGAAAATCTCCGCGATCTCACTCACGGTCAGCGCATCGTCGGGACCAATATTATAGGCTTCATTGTCGCCGTTTCTCCAAAGGAGATAGATCATCTCCCCCACATCTTCCTCATGAATGAACTGCATGGAGGGATCGTATCCTTTGATCAGAAAGACTCTCGGCTTTGACATGTAGCGCGCAATGAAGTTATCGACATGAGGCCCCATCACAATACAGGGGCGAATGACGGTGAGACGATGATCCGGATGGCGATGGCGAAAATCTTCACAAAGAAGCTCGACAGCCGCCTTGTCCCGCGCATACGGATAATCTTCATTCCCTCTCAGGGGGGACCTCTCGGTCAAAGGAACAGGATTCTGCGGATGCGCCCCATAAGCAGTGGTACTGCTGATCACGACCTCTCTTCGGACCTCCGCCTCTTCACATGCCGCAAAGAACTCCTTTGCGGAACCGATATTGATCTTTTTCATCAGTGCGTCACTATGATGAGGATTCACCATAAAGACAAGATGAACCGCTGAAGTCACTCCCTCTTTTTTAAAAATCTCCCCAAAGGGTTTCGTGACGTCAACCTCGTAGGTGACCAGCTTCGAGAGATTCAAATTGGGCTTTCTTTGGTCAAGAGAAACAATCTTTTCCACAGCCGGATCTTTTTCCAGCCAGGGGAGAATCTGAGAACCAATATATCCAGCAGCCCCTGTCACAGCGACAACTCGTTCCATAGCATTCCTATAAATATTGTTTTTTGGATTTATATTTTGGCGTAATATCCCTCAGCTCTTTAACCCATTTGAGGTACATATCCAACGCTTCGCCTGCATTTGTCAAAGGATTATAAAAGAGATCCCGGATCATCTCCCGGGTATAGATCTCTGCGATCATCCCTCCATGCAATTTCTCCCCTAGCATATATCCAACTTCGGAGGCAATCCTGAATCTCACCTGAGGGTTCTTAATGAATTTTTGCGCAATATTCTTTCTAAACTTCCCTGTTTCCAAAAACTCTTTTTCCCTCTCCTTAACCTCAATCACTCCTTGAGCCACAAGACGTTTTAGCCGAAGGAGTGGAGAAACTCTCTTCCCCTTGAATATCTTGACTTGCGTCATGAATTCCCGAAGCGGTGTGGCGGGCCGTTTGTGGTTGATTAACTTGGAACCAAAGAAACCGAGCGCTTCCCAAACGATCATCGTATAGAAACTCTCCATCGGATCCACAGGAATCTGCTTCACCCTGGAACAACAGGCGTAGAGAAATTCTGCCGCCTCTTCAGCGGCATGATTGACGCTCAGATCTGAAAGGTAGATGATGTTCGCTCCAGGAATGAAAAAACTTGAGCTGGAGAGGACTAGAGA
>JACQJE010000183.1 GCA_016205125.1 Deltaproteobacteria bacterium
TAGTATACCTAACGTTATGAACGTTAGCAAGAAAAAAATCAGTTTCCCTAGGAAGTTAGCGTAAATAAAGAGGGGTTGAGAATTCCAAAAAAGTATGTAAAAACGACTATAGTTTTACAGCTTCCAGCGTGAGGAAACTGATGAATCTTAGAGTCATTGTCGGGGATATTACGGAGCTCAAGGTCGATGCGATTGTGAATGCAGCCAATTCCTACGGTGTAATGGGGGGAGGAGTTGCTGGAGCGATCAAAAGAAAAGGGGGGATCGTGATCGAGAAAGAGGCAGTCGCTCATGCGCCGATCTCGATTGGACATGCCATTGCCACCAGTGCAGGCTCTCTTCCCTGTCGGGCGGTGATCCATGCTCCGACGATGGCGGAGCCCGCGCAGATCACCTCAGCAGAGGTTGTCGCTCAGGCGACGGAAGCGGCCCTTGTCTGTGCCGATCGAATGAAATTTTTCTCTCTGGCATTCCCGGCGATGGGGACAGGAGTGGGACGAGTGCCGATTGAAAAAGCGGCAGAAGCGATGGTGAAAATTATCGTCTCTTTTCAGGCTTCTTCTTTAAGAGAAGTGATCTTGGTTGCTCATGATGAGAGCATGGCGAAAGAGTTTAGGACGGCGATAAAAAAATGTTGACGAATTCTGTTTCCGGATGAAAACTAGATCGTCTGCAGAGAGGATACAATGACAAAAATTACCCCAGAGATGGTGCGGCACGTGGCCCTGCTTGCCCGTCTGCAGCTCGAAGAGCGAGAGTTGGCGAACATGACAACGCAACTCAATTCCATTCTTGACTATGTGGACATGATGAAAGAACTTGACACATCCTCCGTGCAGGAAATGCCCCTTGTCGATTCGATTGAGACACTTCGCGAGGATGAGATAAAGCCGTCAGTCAATAGGGACGCGCTTCTCAAGCTTGCCCCTGAGGCGACAGAGGAGGCGATTCTGGTGCCGAAGGTGATCGAGTGATGGCTTGGACAGTTGCGACCCTTCAGAAGAGTTTAAAAGAGAGAAAAATCAAATCCATTGATTTAATGCGGACGGTCTTTGCGGCGATTGAGAGTCGCCAGCCGCAGGTCAATGCGTTTATCTCGCTCAATAAAGCTCAGGCGATCGAAGAAGCTGAAAAAGCCGACAGAGATCTCGACAAGGGCAATGCGAAACTGCTGACGGGGATTCCGATCGGAATTAAAGATGTCATCTGCACTGAGGGGATGACGACGACCTGCGGTTCAAAAATTCTACACAACTTTGTCCCCCCCTATGATGCGACAGTCATTACGCGCTTGAAAGCGGCAGGAGCGATCATTGTCGGAAAACTGAACATGGATGAGTTTGCGATGGGTTCGTCCAATGAGAACTCTGCTTATGGGCCTTGCAGGAATCCGTGGGATTTGACGCGTGTGCCGGGGGGTTCGAGTGGAGGGTCTGCGGCGGCTGTTGCCGATCGGCAGGTCCCATTGGCTCTGGGATCGGATACGGGGGGCTCGATTCGGCAGCCAGCAGCATTCTGCGGGATTACAGGATTGAAGCCGACCTATGGTCGGATCAGCCGTTATGGTCTGGTGGCGTTTGCCTCTTCATTGGATCAGATCGGCCCGATGGCCTTGACAGTCGAAGATCTCGCGATTGTTCTCCAGGTGATGGCGGGGAAGGATCCCCTGGATGCCACCTCATCACCAGAGCCGGTCGCGGATTATCGAGCGGCTTGCAGGGAAGAGGTGAAAGGGCTCACGATTGGAATGCCGCGCGAATATTTTGGGGAGGGGTTGTCCCCTGAAATCGATAAAGCAGTGCGGGATGCGGCGGCCCTCTTTGAGAAGAAGGGGGCGAAGGTCGTTGAAGTCTCTCTCCCTCATACGAAATTCGGAATCCCAGCCTATTACCTGGCAGCGACAGCAGAGGCGAGTGCGAATCTTGCCCGCTACGATGGAGTCAAATACGGTCTGCGTGTCGGAAGGGTAGACGACCGCGGGGTTGCCCTTCGTTCCATGTATGAGAGGACGCGTCATGACGGTTTTGGATCTGAAGTAAAGCGGAGAATCATGCTCGGGACCTTTGCGCTCAGCTCTGGCTACTACGAGGCATATTATGCCAAAGCCACCAAAGTGCGGGCGATCATTCGGAAAGACTTTGAGGATGCCTTTAAGAAGTGCAATCTGATCTTGACTCCTGTCACTCCGACGGTGGCATTTTCACTCGGGAGCAAAATGGAAGACCCTTTAGAGATGTACCTTTCTGACGTTTATACAATCACCCTCAATCTCGCTGAGCTGCCGGGGTTGTCCCTGCCGGCCGGATTTTCCAGTAACGGGCTTCCGATCGGCATGCAGTTGATCGCTCCTCACTTCAGGGAAGATCTCCTCCTGAGAGGGGGCTTTAGTTACCAGCAGTGGACCGACTGGCACCTCCGAGCTCCGTCGGGGAGCAGTGCTCTGGAAGCGCGGTATGAGTCCACGAAAGGGAAATAGGCCGTTCTGGATAACCTTTGAGGGAGCCCCTACTGTTGTTCGGGCGAAAAGCCCTGTTCTTGTTCGAGCGA
>JACQJE010000177.1 GCA_016205125.1 Deltaproteobacteria bacterium
CAATTCACATCCGGCGGAAAGGGCGCAACTTTGATTCCCACACCGAGAGGCGCTCCAGCCGTAATCCCAATCGCCGCCTGGTGACTGAGCGGCTGTGAGACGATCATTGTTTCCTGGCCAGATACGTTGCGGGCAGCCGCGCCATTTCCCGGCGATGCGGCGCTCAGGAGTCTTTTTGCGCGTGCCTCATCTTCCCTCTTTGCCTGGGCCTGTTTGAGCTGGTTGTACTGAACGAAGCGCGGCGTATAGTAATGGACCGCTTGAAAGAGAACGGGTGCTCCATCCGGGAGAGAATAGGCACCGTTTCCGGCTCCTCCCTGCCCATGCCCCTCTGCGGCGGCAAGAGAGCGCATTCCACCGCTTCCCGGAGAGCCGCCTCCTCCATTTTTATTTGGGAAGAAGCTTGAAAGGAGACCATTCGCATCAAATCCCGATCCGCCTGACCCAAAGAGGCTCCCGCTTCCAGAGCGACCGCCCTGGTTGTATGCGTAGACACCTGGAATGCCGCCGGCTGGAAATTGCCCGTTCATCGAATCGGTGAGATAAGAGAGTTTGTGTGAGACGTCTTCCTGTTTTTGCCTCCCCACAAGGCTGTACGGATCCTCCCCGCTTCCAATCTGGGAAGTGTCACCATAGTAGGCATCTGGGGAGATACCGCTTCCGCCGAGAGCGCTATCCGCCATAGAAGCGAGTTCAGCTTTATCTTCATCGGTCAGGTACTGATCTGGATTGTTCAACACATCGACTAATTTGTCTCTTCCGCCTAGCCCCTCTTCAGCGCGCCTCAATTCATCTACTGCACTACCGAATGTTTCTCGTGAGGCTGGATCTAAAGATGAGGTGAAATCGTCCCCGTTCAAAGACGATTTTTCGTCTTTCCCGTCTAAATAACTTTCCACCATCGTATTGCCTAACATTCCTACGGTTCCCCCAATGGCAGCCCCGGCAAGCATCGCTCCATAGGGAAAATTTCCTTTAGTGTTCTCCTTCCCCGATTCTTCTATGTTTAAAGCGGCGTCCGCTCCTTGTACGGTTTTCGCTGTGCCCGCTGTTTTTGAAGGGCTGGCGACGCCCCACCCTATGAGGCCCCCCAGGACGGTGCCTCCTCCTACGATTGCGGCACTCCGCGCCCCTTTGCCCTTGCTTTCTCCTCCCCATGCGATGGTGTCGAGGCTCAAGAGCGCGACGAAGATCGCAAGAAGAATCCTTGCGGAGACGGTTTGACGCCGGCACAAATGTCGGACTGGCTGCATCAGAAAACCCCGTTTGTGATGACCCATTTTTTTCTCGCTTTCTACAGGAGGGAGTCTATCGAATCGCTTCCTGAGCTTCCTTTTTTAAGCTCTGCGGGATAATCCCTTTAGGGGAGCAACCCTCCTCTCACCTCTATTGAGGGAGAAGTGCAATTATGATTCCAATGCGGATGCCGAGGGGAGCGAAAAAATCTAAGTTATTTCATAATGTTATGACTTGTACCCCATTTGCCCTTTTTTGGCTGGCGCAAGAAAACGTGTAATTCTTTTGCAGAGTTGTACGCTTTTCACCGTTTGCGGCTGTAACCTCCGAGGCTGCAAAGAGTTTTTTCATCTGTATCGATTTTAGACAGCATTGTTTAATGTCTGATCAGACGGAGATCTTCGACCTCTGCGGGCGGATTCCCTGAGCGGAGGATCTCTTCGATCGGGATCAACTTCACGCTGTAACCCAGGCGTTTATTTCCGTCGGGTCCCCAACTAGTGAGAAACTGATTGCTCCGGGGGCTAAAGAGCGCTCCAATGAGGTTTAGGCCCCCCCACTGCTGGCGCCAACTCAGGTCTTCCGGTCCTACGATGAAGCGATTGGCTTCATAGAGGCTTGGGAACCGCGAAACAGGAATTGCTTCGCGAGAGGGGGCTTTTCCGTCATCAAGAATTTTGCTTGCCAGCGCGCGTCTGATGTTTGGATTCTGATAGCCCTGAGAGTCTCTTTCATGGAAGCTGATGTTGGGTGTGCTCTCGTAATGTCCATTTCTTGGAAAGAGGGGATCGTCCTGAGGGGGGCCAATCTGGCTTCCAAAAGGCTTTGCAGCGGCATAAGCTACGAGTTTTGAATTAAACTGCCCGGGCAGGAAAGGAAGGTTGGGACGAGATTCGAGTTTAACCGCATAGTAAGTGAGGGAGCCGGGTGCTTTTTTGGCGCCGAGAATAAAGTTGCGTGCCGGTATAGGCTTGTTTTCCCTTGTGATGGTGCCGTCGGAGCTCTGCTTGAAATCAGCGTACCAGACATAGAAACTTCTCTCGGCCTTGCTGAGATCGATGTAGTTTCCCGTGCGCGGTCGCAAAGGGACAAAGTGATACCCAGTGGTGTTGAGACCCGAGAGGTTTTTCTGGGCAGTGGCAGCAGCAATAGAATCGTAGCTCTGAATTTTGGGCGGCGTGGGGACTGACGCTGCGTCGAGTCCCGTCTCTTGGGCGAGGTCTCCCGCTCGCGATTTCCATTCATGGGTGATAGTCGCTGAGACGCTTCCGCCGCTATTGAGAAGCGATTCGAGATTTCGGAGATAGGAGTGCCAGATGACCTGACTATTTCCAACGTATTTTCGGACGTCTTCTTCGGCGTGAGATTTGTTGATCTCTCCAATGTCTTTGAAGGCGTTGACAAACTTTGGCTCGAGGATCCCTCGGGTGACAAGATAGGCGACAACGCCAAAGGGGGAGAGAAAATAGAAGGGGTTATGGTGGATCTTGGCCTGGTCTTGGG
>JACQJE010000174.1 GCA_016205125.1 Deltaproteobacteria bacterium
CCTGTACTCAAAAGCCGGGCTCCCGCTGCTACATCCTCCCCCTGCCACCGGACATTCTCCCCTTTTGAAACGGGCCGTCTGATAATGAGATATCCCCCCTCGGTCTGAGCTTCTTCTTTCGTGATGACAGCGTCTTTTCCAGCGGGGAGAGGAGCACCTGTCGCAATTTCAGCAGCGCTTTCACGGTCAGGATTTCCCGGATGGCTCCCCGCAAACTGATATCCCTTTACGGGGAATCGAAGGGGAGACTCAGGAGACGCACTCTCTGTCCTCTCAGAAGAGAGGGCAAAACCATCCATGCCGGAATTCGTAAAGGGGGGCTGTGGAAAGGGGGCGATCAGATCAATCGCCAGAGTCCGGCCGTTTGCAAGATGAAGAGGGATGTCCTCAACCTCCCGAATAGCCAGGGTACGATCAAGAATTAAAGATTGAGCGTCCTTCAGTGGTATCATCGACTCATCTCCATCACCAGAACTTTGACAGCGGCAATCAGGAGAACAAGAGCCAGGAGATACCTGAGTCCCTTCATGCTGAACTTTTTTGAGCCGAGCCAGCTTCCGAGCGCTCCCCCGGCAAAAGCAAACCCGACAAGAGGAGCGAAGGGGATGGCGTAAATCAGCTCATTTGTGCCCCGGCCTGCCAGCCCGGCAAAGGAATTGATCACAATGAAAAAGGCTGACACCCCAGCTGCAGTGCGGAGCGGCGCCCATCCCCGAAGGATCATGATCGGGCTGAGAAAGATTCCGCCTCCTATTCCTATCATTCCCGATACCAGCCCTAATCCAGCACCAATCCCGACAGATGAAAAAAGGGGGGGGTGCCCTTTTGTGGAAATTCCGCTCTCTTGTTTGAAGGGGAGGACCATGCGGAGTGCCGCCACTGCAAGAACAACAGCCAGGAGGATGTATAGAAGAGGCTCAGGCGACCGAAGAAGCCCTCCGAAATAAGCCGCTGGAATAGAGCCGACCAAAAAAGGCAAAACGAGCGGCCATGAAAAATGACCCCCTTTCCAAAAGGTGATCCAGGCAATTCCCGCAACCAGAATATTCAACACAAGGGCGCTGGTGCCGGCTATTCGCGGCAAAACCGAGAAGAGAGCAAGAACGGCCAGGTAGCCTGAGGCGCCGCCGTGACCCACCGAAGAATAAAGCATGGCCACAAGAAAAACAGCAGCAAAGAGAATCGCTTGCGCCAATACCGATTCAGGCATCAGGACATCGCCCTCCTCTCATGGGAAAAAGGGACGCAATAGAGTTCGTAGCACTGAAGACAAGCCCCTTCTGCAGATTCCCAGGACGGAAAATCGCGCTTGATCAGTTCGACAACGTGACGCGATCCCTCCCAATTCGTGATTCCCTGATAGCTTGGGAAATGACAGAGCGGGCACCGCAGGCCTCCAAGGCCTATTGGCTTTGCCAGCCTGGCGTTGCGAGCCAACTCGACGAGATCCTCAAAGGCAAATGAACTCCCGCTGATCAGGCGGGCAAAGACACGATCGATCTCTTCACGGCTCCAGTGGGAAAAACTGGTTTCAAACTCTTTTCGTCTCTCTTCCGTTGTCATAAGTCTCTTTTTTCCCATCTTCTGCAAGCGCGCTTCGACATAAATATTCCAGAGAAGACGAAAGCGTCCGCGTATGACGTTATTTTCCATGTCAGAAAGCCCACCCAGGCTCGCTTCTCCTAAAAAGGAGTTTTCAGGGTAACAAAAGGCCGGATCGAGAAGGTCTGAAATATGAAGCAATTCCTGATCAAGAAATCCAGAAAGGGATTCCCGGTCGAAAAAACGTGTCACACGGATAGAAATACGCACCGTTTTTCGCTCATCATCCCCGTAGAGTTCAGCTCCTTCATCCTGATCCCGCCAGACTCGGAGAACAATGACTGAGAGTTCAATGCCGCACAGAATATTGAAGGAAGCAATCGCCTTCTCAAAGATACTCTGAAAACCAAGCTCCTGAAAATAACGAACATAAAAAGAATGAAACGAATCCCCCCCTCTTTCAGCATCCCTTTTTTGTTCATAGAGCCGTTCCCGTTCAGAAAAGAAGCGCTTTGAAAGAGAAATATTTCCGCTCTTTTCCGCGCGATTGATCTCGAGAAACACCACTTCCTCGACGAGGATCGGATCAAAGTAAATTTTTCTGCGCATCATCTCCGCTCCAGGAGTTGCCCCTCCGCCAATTGCGGAAGCGGACAACGCTCGCAGGAGATCTCTTCCGGACCGCTGAGAGGCCGTATCGGGAGATCAATGGACCCCGGAAAGATCTCCAGCAAGAGGGATTCAAACGAAATCCATGCAATAGCAAACTTTGCCAATGCCTTTAAAATTGACGTCTGCGCATTCTTTTCCAGGCGTGCCGAAAAAACGGGGAGCCAAAGGCTGAGATGATCGGCAATAAAGCTCCGACTCGCCGCGGCGCAAATCACTGCTTTTTCTTCGGTGTCGTTTAACCAGGCATAGGCTTCCTTAAAGAGGAGAAAGTGGAGAAAATTGCATTCTACGGCGACGTGATCGACTCTCTCGTGGATGCTGTTGCGCACTTTCAGACCAAAGGCTTCATAGAACGCTGAGATATCGCCCAGTTCTTGCGGTTCACGATGGCTGTGTTCTTCCCCATACTCCAGCTCATAGGGTGCGGCAGCCCCATGTGCCGCATGACCAAAGAGGCGCTCATAGTCCTCTACCCAGGGCTCAAGCGGGGCCATCCTGAGCTCTCTTATGAGCGCCTCAAGCCCCTCTCCAAGGAGACGCCCTTCCTCAAAAAACTGGAAATCTTCTTTGCCAGACTTCGTTGGAAGCCATTTTGTCTCCTCGACGTACCGGTGAAGTACGCCTGCGTCGCCAAAATGTCTTCCGCCTTGTCTGGCTCGAATCTCTCCAGTTTTTTCCTTATACTCCTTTTCTTCAGACAAAAGAAAAACTGCACATTTCCACTCCGCCTGATGATCGGCAGAACAGAGTTCGTCAGCCGTTTCTTTGGGATGGCGATAGAAAAGAGAAAGCATCCGGTAGATTGCGCTGCGACTGAAACTGAGTTGAGCTTTTTTTTCCCTTTCCATGTTCATTTTTCCGCCCTCAAATCGAGTTCTGATGTTT
The DNA here is from genome assembly GCA_016205125.1 of Deltaproteobacteria bacterium. GTDB lineage: Bacteria > Bdellovibrionota > O2-12-FULL-43-9 > JACQJE01 > JACQJE01 > JACQJE01. The sequence goes on from JACQJE010000174.1 coordinate 3,100, forward strand.
ATCAGGTCTGACGTAAAACGGTTCCTCCACTTGCGTGCGCACAATCTCTTTCCCCTCCTTGTTGTAGCCAACGATTGTGTCGTTATAGAGGGTGAATGGCTTGCCATGGATCACCGTCTCATAGACCTTCTTCCCTTCTTTGATCTCGTAGCGAACAATAATTTCTTTTGTTCTCTGATAGAGTTGCAGTACTGCGAGGAGTTCCCGGTCAGGAACTCTATATTTTTCGAGCGCCTCATCGAGACCAGGGCCAAACATCTGGCGAAGATACCCCCTCGGCACCCAACGCGGCGGAATGTAATAGCCATTTGGCTCCGTACCGAATTGAGGATAAAGCGGAAGGGCGACTTTTGCGACCCGGATGAGATAGTAGAGCGGATTGTAGCGATCCTCCGCCCAACTTCCATCTTTATTAATCCGGACGAGGCCCTGGAGTCGAATTTGACCGATGCACGCTGTCATACAGCGGGTTTGTATCGGCATCCCTTTTGTCGCCGGGTCATTCCCTTCGATTCTGGGATAACAGGCGATGCACTTTTCACTAATGTGAGTTGTTGGCCGATACATGACTTTCTTGTAAGGACAGGCCGCAACACACTTGCGATATCCGCGACATCGCTCCTGATCGATCAGGACAATCCCATCCTCATGCCTCTTATAGATGGCGTTCCTCGGACATGCCGCGAGACAACCCGGATAAGTGCAGTGGTTGCAGATACGCGCCAGATAAAAGAACCGGGTCTTATGCTCTGGGAGCTTTGTCCCCTCTGGATCGAAGGTCATCGGCTTCCCTTTGCGGCTCACTGCTGTATCCTCGTAGATATTGGGAAAGCGCCACTCTTCATCGGTCGGGAGATAGCCTAAGACCCTCTCCGGCTCCAATCCCACACGCTTTTCCGCCGCCTCAAAAATTGTCTTCCCCTCAAAGGTGAATTCCTCTCCTTTCCTGGCCCACTTTTGAGCTCCCGGATTCGCCTCTTCCAACAGCTGAAGAACCTTCACATCCCAAAACTGGGGATATCCTCCGTAGGGTTTTGTCTCCACGTTATTCCACCACATCTGTTCCTGCCCTTTTGAAAAGGTCCAGGTCGACTTGCACGCCATGGTACAGGTCTGACAACCAATGCAGCGATTGAGATTGAAACAGAACGCGAATTGCCACTCCGGATGCGCTTCCGCATGTGGGTAGGACATCTTTCTCCCGATTTGCCAATTATAAACCTGTTGATTCATTCTTCTTCTCCCCCTGACATCGTTCTCATCGGCATCCACATCCCCTTTGCCTCTTCAATCACCGCTCGCACATAGGCTTCGTTTTTCTTCCTCCAGACAAGGTGCGGACCGACATAAAATGGGTTCTTAAACATCGCGAGCAATTCATCTTCGCTAAAACCACCTCGAAGAAATTCCTCCGCAAAGGTCAGCGCCATCTCATGCAGATTCTCGTCACTCTCCACAGGAACCTCGACACCCACCCACTCAAGAGGATCTTCCGGGTCATATTCATCTTTTGGCATGATCAATACACCTCACTCAGGACTGTGTGAACCCGCCTTCCAGATACTTCTTCATCACTTCGTTCTCATTTGCAGGCGTGAAACCTGTCTTCACCGGTGCCCAAATCCCCTTTCCTCCCAATCCGCCATCTTCTGCTTTGGTCACGCGAACCAAAGTCTCTTTCGGCACTGTATTGACTGCGTGATTGTCCGCCTCCCCCCCGAAAATGAAGGACATAAAGACCTTTGCCTTATGGAAGAGAGTGTCCGTCTGGTGCATCGGCATGTGCCAGTTGCGCGTCACAGACTGCTGGGAGCCATAGCGAAAGTTCGACTGATATCCCGTATCCTTTGAGAGGGCACGCCCATCTTTGCGCGTTTCATGCGCTTTTACAGACTTCTCTGTGGCGATGTAGGTTCCGTGCTTCATCATCACGACGCTGTATGGATAAGCAGGGTTGTATTTGACGCGGAGCATCAGCCTCGCCACCTTATAGAAGGGATCATCCGGCTTTGCTCCAATGTAAGGGCGGTCTGCCGGGTTCGCATCCACATAGACATAATCGCCATCTTTGATCCCCAAATCTTGCGCGGCCTGAGGATTCATGTGGATCTGTTGCTCCCCCACTCCGGGAGTTCTCTTGTCGATCCGATAGGGATCTCCAAAATTCGAATCCCAGATCTGGTGCCAGTCGACGTTGCTCCAGAGAGAATGAACGCGGTGACGGCTCTTGGGGGTGAGGCAGAAAAAGCGAAAACCCTTTTCCCAAAGGAAATTCTTTGTGTCTTTGACCTTCGGCCACGGAAGCTTCACATTCCGCACCGTTCTCTCATCCCAATGTTCCGCAGAAAGCGGAATCCCGTAATCATTGGGCCGAATGTAAGGATTACTGCTCACAATCACATTGGGGAGATAAGGGGTCGCCTCCGGCCCCTCGCGATGGACCACAAAATTTTCGCCATAATCGATCGCCTCAGGAAGATCGGAGTATGCGGCCAGTCGGCCGTGATCCGTGTAGAATGGGATATCTTCATGAACCTGCTCCCAGAAGGGGATTCTCGGATAGGTGCGGAAGAGCATGAGCGCCCCTCCCGGAGGCCCATACTTTCCAGCCATAATATCGTTCAGTTTGTACCCGGTAGTGGTAGTACAGGAGTCGAGGAGCCGCTGGATATAGACCCCGCTCTTCCCTTCGAGGGCAAACTTCCAGTAATTGTAAAAACGCTGATCCCCTGTGATCTCACCCATTTTCTGGGCAATCTCCGCCAGAATCCGCAAATCATCGCGGCTGTCAAAGATCGGTTTGATCCCCCCTTTCCAAATCTGAAGGAAAGGATTGGAACAAGAGGCTGTCACCTCCAAATCCTCAAACTCGAGCCAG
>JACQJE010000175.1 GCA_016205125.1 Deltaproteobacteria bacterium
CTTCTTGAACCATCTTACTCTCCTCGATTCCCTCTCATTCTCTCATTTCGCCTCTCACCGCTCCAAAACCATAGCGCCACCCTGCCCCCCCCCAATACAAATCGCCGCCAAGCCGAGATTGACGTTCCGGTGGCGCATTTCAATCAGAAGGGTCAGGACTAATCTCGCTCCGCTGACGCCCACAGGATGACCGAGTGCAATGGCGCCGCCATTGACGTTGAGTCTGCTTCGGTCAATCTCACCCAGCGGCGACGATTTTCCGAGCCTCTCTTTCGCAAATTCCAGAGATTTAAACACCCGCTCATTCCCAAGGATCACGGCGGCAAACGCTTCATTGATTTCAATCAATCCGATATCTCTCAAGGAGAGGCCTCCCTGATCAAGGGCAAGAGAAGAGGCAATGGCCGGCGCAATCGCAAATCGCTCCGGTTCAATGCCAGCATAAGCGTGGCTTCGTATCACTCCCCATGGCTCCAGCCCAAGAGATTTCGCCCTGTCATAAGTCGTCACAATAAGCGCCGTGGCGCCATCGGTTACAGGGCAGGAGTTTCCAACAGTCACTGTTCCAAATTCCCGGTCAAAAAAGGGTTTCATTGCCGCAAGCTGTTCCAAGGTCTGGTTAGGCCGGGGCCCGATATCGTCTGCCACTGCTTTGCCATGGCGCAGATAGACCGGAACGATCTCTTCCGCGAAACGTCCGGATTGCATCGCTTTTGAAGCCCGCTGATGGCTGAGAAGGGAAAATTCATCCTGCTCCTTTCTGCTGATATGCATCTCCCGCGCGAGACGGTCGACGGCCTGACCCATATTGAGACCGCAGATCGGGTCTGTCAGCCCCAGCTCCAGACCGATGATCGGCTTGAAATGGCGCAATTTAAATGAACGGAGCGCCCCGAGCTTCCCCCCAATGGTCCTCGCCTTTCTCAATTTCCACAATGCTTCACCATAATCCTTTGGATAGAGGAGCGGAATATTGCTCATCGATTCCACGCCGCCAGCAATCATCACCTTGGCAGCCCCGTCTTTGATCTTGTAATAGGCATAAGAAACCGCCTCCATCCCTGAAGCACAGTTTCGCTGGACTGTAATGGCAGGCTTCTCTTTCGGAATGCCGGCCTGAAGCGCAACAACACGCGCTATATTTGCGGCATCTGCAGGCTGGGCTACACATCCCAAAACGACCTCATCGACAACCTTGGGATCGAGATCAAACTTCGCCAGAAGCCCGGAGAGAGCTACACGTCCGAGTTCCACAGCGGGAACATCTTTGAAAGCCGTTCCGGCTTTCGCAAGCGGCGTTCTCACTCCGCCAGCAATGACAATATCATTTCCTTTCATGACTGCTCCTCTCTCTCGTCGAGATCCTTACGAACGCACTTCAGGATGATACACCCCCCGTATGTTGCTCAAAAGCGCTTTTTCAATCTTGACATTCACCAATGCGCCCTTCAGATTCACTCCTTCTGTGGCGTCAAAATTCACAACAATATGACTGCGCGTTTTTCCCGTCCACCGGGAAACATCGCTCTTGCTTCTCCCCTCAACCAGCACCTCCGCTTCTTTCCCCACAAGAGCGCGATATTTCTCAAGCGTATAATCCCGCTGGAGAGCCTGAAGCCTCTCGAGCCGTTCACTCGCTATTTCTCCTGGAACTTCCTCAAGACCTAAGCGGAGTGCCTTCGTTCCCGGTCTGGAAGAGTAACAAAAAGAAAAAACGCTATCATACTTCACTTCATCCATCAATGAGAGAGTCTCTTCAAAGTCCTCTTCGCTCTCTCCCGGAAATCCGACAATAAAATCAGTTGAAATAGAGATGTCCGGATTGCGCTTCTTCAACTTCAAAATCTTTTCGAGATAGGCTTCCCGCGTGTAGCCGCGGCGCATCCATTCGAGGATCCGGTTCGACCCGGACTGAACGGGTAAATGAATCTGCTCACAGACCGAGCTGAGATCAGCCATGCAATTAATGAGATCATCGCTGACGTCGTTCGGATATGGGGAGACAAAACGAAGCCGCTCCAGGCCAGAAATCGCATCAAGCCTTCTCAGCAGTTCTGAAAAGGAGACCCCTTCGTAATGATAGGAATTGACGGTCTGCCCCAGCAGAGTGACTTCTTTCACCCCGTTCTCCACCAGCGCGCGCACTTCCAAGACGATTTCATCGGGATGCCGGCTCTTTTCACGCCCCCGCACAAACGGAACAATGCAGAAGGTGCAAAACTTGTCACACCCCTTCATGATGGCCACAAACGCTGTTACTGGCCTCTCACCCGCGGGAAGTAGAGCAAAGGTCTCCGGCAAAAGCGTCGGGAGGTGAAACTCCCGCCCCAGCTTAAATTCAGCCGCCATGAGGCGGCTGCGCCCTTCCCTCACGCTCTCAACAAGATCGGGGAGTTCATCGATCTGGTCTGGCCCAAAGACCAGATCGAGATGCCGCACTCTGGAGAGGAGACGCCTTTTCTCCTGCTGGGCCACACATCCCCCCACTGCAATAATGAGGTTGGGATTCTTTTCCTTCAAAGGTGCGAATACGCCGAGTGCGCTATAGACCTTGTGTTCTGCTTTATAGCGGACACTGCAGGTATTGAGCAGAATGAGATCGGCATGCTCCTCGGAATGTGCCATGCGATAGCCGCGCTCTGAGAGGAGCCAGAGCATCCGCTCGGAGTCGTGCTCATTCATCTGACAACCGAAAGTCTTGATAAAAACCGAAAAAGACATACCCGAGTCATCGCAAATGTGGAGAGATTTTTCAAGGGATCAAGGAACTCTGGCCACAATATAGTCACAAAGCTGCTGATAGGTCAGATCACCCGCTTCCACAATAATGTCCGCCCGATAATATTGCGGATGACGCGCATCGAGCATTTTCTTCACTCTATCGAGGATCCCCTCATGCCCTTCCTCTGTTCCATCGAGCCATTCATGATGTTGTCCCTGTTCAATATGATCTGCCAGAATAGCAGGCGTGTTGGAAATATAAACAATGAGGCCGATCTGCCTCATCCTATTCCAGGTCTCCTCCAAATCGACCTCTCCTCCCCCCGTTGCAACAACGATGTTCTTCTTGCCAAGGAGGGATTTGAGAGCCTCGCCTTCCTGTTTCCTGTAAAAGGTTTCGCCTTTTTGAGAAATAATCGAGCCAATAGGCCGCTCCCATCGCGACTCAATGAGCTCATCGGTATCCATAAAAGTCTTTCCGAGGCGGGCCGCAATCATCTTTCCGACATTCGTCTTTCCGCATCCCATAAAGCCGATCAGGAGAATGTTCTTCATGGTGCAGAGCCCTCCCTTGCTCTTTTCGGAACTGAACTGATGACCTTTTCAAGCTATAGCATAAGAACTGAGAACTCACAAAATACCACAGGCTCCTGGCACGGCCTTTGCTTATTTAAATAAGTAGAAGCGCGAGTGAGAGAGAGTCAAAAACAAGCTGCCACACGACGTCCCAAAAAAGGCTTTTGATTTTGCGGTGTTAGAACGATATGAGCCTCAGCCGCAAAAAGAGGGTTATCGGCATGGTGACAAAAATTGGCCATTCGAAGAGACATTTTATGTCACTTCAGAAGATTCTGACCCTTCTCATGCTCCTCCTTTCTGCGTTCTTTCTTTTGAGTTGCGGAGATCAGGAGACGCTGGAAAATGCTCTTCCAAAGTACATGTACGAGGACTGGAGCATGCAAGATTCTGACGCGGAGAGCAAAGAAAACAAATCGACCCAGGACACCTTTAAGAAGCTGAAGGATGAAATCCATAAATTGATGAATGACTCCGCAGATAAGAATGACCGGGGCAAAAGACTGAATGCGGCAACTCAATTGGGCACACTGAAGTTTGACGCAGACAACGAAACGCACGAGCTCTTCAATCGAGTGCTCGATCACCTGAACGAGCGGATCAAAATGGAAGAAGACAATGCCGTCAAAATCGCCATGCTCAAGAGCATCTCCACATTAGTCAGTAAACAGCAGAAAAATGCTGAAGCGGTGGAACGAAATCTCCGCGACTTGGAATCAACCATCGAAAGAATGAAGATCGGAACAAACGATAAGAGCGTGGAAGATCAAGCCGAAAAAACCCTCAAAGAGATCGACTCAGCACTCAATGATTAAAAGAAATTTGACTTAGGCTCCTCCTTCTCTCTATAAATTAAATGAGTGATAAATATTCAGTGAACCTCCTTTTTGTCATTCTGAACGGAGCGAAGCGCAGTGAAGAATCTCCCCGCAAAAAGTGTGAGGAGATCCTTCGGCTGCGTCTCAGGATGACACGGGCGGCCGTTCAGTTGTTTGAGAGGGTTCACTGAATATTTGCGTGATAGATAGAAGGAGATGTATTCCATGTCCAGGCGCGTCGTTATTGCATCTGCCGCAAGAACCCCTGTTGGCAGTTTCAATGGAACTTTGAGCAATGTCCCCGCCCCAAGTCTTGGCGCCGTTGCCATTACAGAAGCGATGATGCGCGCAACTGTCGAGCCTGAGAGGGTGGAACAGGTCATCATGGGATGTGTGCTGACAGCGGGTGTCGGCCAGGCTCCTGCCCGCCAGGCCGCGCTCGGAGCAGGTCTCCCAACGAGCGTCTGCACGACAACCGTTGGCAAAGTGTGCGGCTCCGGTCTAAAAGCGGTGACGCTCGCGGCAGACACGATCACTGCGGGTCACGCAGACATTATTGTCGCAGGCGGCATGGAAAACATGAGCCTGGCACCCCATCTCCTCGAAAAATCCCGCAGCGGCTACAAAATGGGAAAAATAGAGCTTGCTGATTCGATGATTAAAGACGGCCTCTGGGACGTTTACAACCAGTTCCACATGGGGAATGCGGCCGAGCTCTGCGCGCGCAAATACCAGATCTCCCGCCAGGACCAGGATCGTTATGCTGAGATGAGCTACCGGCGCGCATTGAAAGCGCAAAAAGAAGGTTATTTTGAGGAGGAGATTGTCCCTGTATCCGTC
>JACQJE010000176.1 GCA_016205125.1 Deltaproteobacteria bacterium
AGTCGCCGCAAACTCTCTCCAAGACAAGCATTATAGAGCTGGCGGGCCGCCTCAAAACGTCCCTTGAGCCTGCGTTCGTCCGATGGCGCTGTGACAAGCGGAAGTTCAAGAATGAAACTCGCTGTCTGCTCTCCTGGCATCTCTGAATATCCCCGTCCTTGCTTTGCCGGTTATTGTTCTTTCTTAGCCCGTGGCCTTGCAAATTCTCGCTTACCCACGTTATCTTTAGCCCATGGAAAAATCAATCCACTTGAGAACAGGCGGGCGCTCAAGTTTTCAATTTGCATCTTGACTTGCTTTTTCATAGACGCCACCGCAACACACTGATAAAAACAGGCGCCTTACATCCCCGACCTGAAGGTCGGGGATGTAAGGCGCGTTTTTGGTAAAACTGAAATGACTGTCCGATTCTTCTGGGCAAGATAACGGTTTGCCACGCGCAGTACATCTTCCACAGAGACCGCCCTTACCCTCTTGCGATATTCCCCCAGATAGGCGAAGTCCCCCGCCACTACTTCAAACGTCCCAAGCGCCCGCGCTTTTCCCTCATTGGAGACAAGTTCTCTGAAAAATTCTGCGTCCAGCATGTTTTTGGCCTTCTCCAATTCATCCTCTGTCACAGATTCTTTCTGAATGCGCTCCAATTCAGCATCAATCGTTTTCTCAGCATCCATTCCCTTCTGCGGCGCTCTCATATTGATTTGTATTTCATAGAGGCCCGGATCGATCATAAAACCGACCCAGCTTTCAATCTCTGAGGCGATCCCTTTATCGAACACAAGGGTACGATAGAGTCGGGAACTCTTCCCTTTGAACAGAATCGCATCCAGGACCTCGATAGAAGCAAGATCTCTGTGGCGGTTCTCTGGAATGCGATATCCGAGCAGGAGTTTTTCCGCGGGCGTCTCGAATTGAATGACATTCCGCTTTTCCTTCTTCTGTTCCGGCTCTTTCGGGATCAACACCTCCGGCAGCTTTTGAGAAGCGAGCGGGGCATAATATTTTTCAATAAAGTAGAGGATCTCATTCTCGTTCAGATCCCCTATGACAGTAATCACTGCGTTATTTGGCGCGTAATAGGCTCGATAAAAGTCAGTACAATCCGCAAGTGACGCCGCTTTCAAGTCCTCTGCCCAACCGATGATGGGCCAGTGGTAGTGATGATGTTCAAAACTGAGCGCATAAAGTTGTTCGTACATCTTCCCCTGCACGTCATTGTCGATGCGAAATCTCCTCTCATTCAGCACGACTTCTCTCTCAGAATCGAGCTGTTTCTGGTCGAGAATGAGATTGACCATCCGGTCGGCCTCGAAGCGGGCCACGAGCTCTATATTCTCTTTGGAACTGGGCAAGGCCTGCCGGTAGTAGGTCCAGTCAAAAAAGGTCGATGCGTTCGGATCCGAACCCCTCTCTTCCATGATTCGGTCCATCTCCCCTTCGGCATAATTTTTCGTCCCCTTGAACATGAGGTGCTCAAAGAGATGCGCCAGACCGGAGCGCCCCTCTCTTTCATTCCGGGAGCCGACTTTAAACCAGGTCTGGTACGCAAAAACCGGAGAATTTGGAATGCGGCCAATCAAAATGGTGAGGCCGTTCGGAAGGGTATAGCGCTTCACGGTAAAGTTGCCCCAGAGGGTCGTCTCTCCCATATATTTCATCTCCTTCGGCATCAAGGGCGCTCTGGGCAATCCAGCGCGATAAAAGTAGACGATGATCGCGGCAATCAGGACCAGAGCGAGAACAACCAGAAAAACAAAGGGCGGACGTTGTTCCATCGCTCCTTTTAGTTTTGGGAATTTCACACTGGTTCCTTTGTGGCGAAGCGCCATATTGTCCCTCCACAGGCGAGAGTATGTCTTCGTAATGAGAACGAGAGTATCAGAATGAGATTAACGTTGCATCCAGGAAACTGTCAATGAGGTCAATGTTTGAATCGAGGGTCGCGCTTTTCAAGAAATGCCCTCATTCCCTCTTTCTGATCTTCTGAACCAAAGAGGATTCCAAAGGCACTCCTTTCCAATTCCAATGCCGCATCAAGGGAGAGATCCTGACCTTCCTCAATGACTCGCTTCGACTGAGCAACCGCTGATTTTCCCCGCTTGGCAATTGAAGCGGCGATCTTCAATACAGCGGATAAGAGTTCCGGAGCCGGAAAAACTTCGTTCACAAGGCCGAGCGCCAAAGCTTTCCTCGCGTCAATGAGTTCTCCTGTGAAGATCATCTCCTTGGCTTTTGCTTTGCCAATCAGGCGGGAGAGACGCTGAGTGCCGCCAAAACCAGGCATGATGCCAAGTTTGACTTCGGGCTGGCCAAATTTGGCATTTTCAGAAGCATAGATGAGATCGCAGGCAAGAACTAATTCACATCCGCCGCCGAGAGCAAAACCATTCACAGCTGCGATGACAGGCTGAGGCATCCTCTCCAACTGTCTGAATGCGGACTGCCCGAGTCGTGCAAATTCCAATCCCTCTGCGGTCGTCTTTGAGCTCATCTCACGGATGTCTGCCCCTGCGATAAATGCTTTCTCTCCTGCCCCTGTCACAATGACGACATGAATGGCAGGATTCTTCTCAATCTCTTTGCAAAGTTCCCAGAATTCCAAAAGAATCTCAGAGTTCAGAGCATTCAACGCGTCCGGGCGGTTAAAGGTGATGATTCCAATTCCGTCAGGCCGCACTTCTAATTGGACAAACTGACTCACTCTTTCCTCCTATTCTAATATTGGTAAAAACCTCTTCCCGATTTTCTTCCGAGCCATCCTGCGGTCACATACTGGCGCAGAAGAGGAGCGGGGCGATACTTCGGATCGCCAAAACCTTCATGGAGCACTTCAAGAACCGCCAGAATGACGTCGAGACCCACATAATCGGCCAACGTCAATGGACCCATCGGTTGATTGGTTCCGAGCATCATTCCTTTATCGATATCTTCGGCCGTTGCAAGTCCCTCGGAATAGGCATAGATCGCTTCATTGATCATCGGGGCCAGGATACGGTTCACCACAAATCCAGGAGCGTCTTTGGCTTCGATAAACTCCTTTCCGAGGTGCTGTGCTAAGGCTTTGACCTTCAAAAAAGTCTCTTCGGAGGTCTGGAGTCCGCGAATCCCCTCAACCAACTTCATCAAGGGGACAGGATTCATAAAGTGCATCCCGGCAACCCGTTCAGGATGCGCGGTGACAGAGGCGAGGAGTGTAATAGAGATCGAAGAGGTATTGCTCGCCAAAATTGCGTCCGCATGAACCATCTCTCCTAACTGATGGAAGATCTCCTTTTTGAGTGCGGCATTTTCCGGCGCAGCTTCAATGACGCAAAATGCGTCTTTGCAACTCTTCAGCGATGTCGCGGTTCGAATGCGCCCCAGCGCATCTCTCTTTTCCTCCTCGGAGAGAGTCCCTTTTCCGGAGAGTTTCTCAAGACTGCCCTTGATCCGATCAAGCGCGCGATTCAACGCCTCCTCGTCGACATCATAAAGGAGGACCTCAAATCCCCGGGTCGCTGATACCTGCGCAATACCGGCACCCATTTGGCCTGCGCCGACTACTCCAATCGTCTTATCGTGCATGTTTTAACTCCCTAGTTCTGGTTGTCATTCTGAGCGAAGCGAAGAATCCAGATCCTTCGGCTGCGCCTCAGGATGACAATTTATAATAAATAAAGAAGTGTTGGAATCACTACACCAGAGAGGCGAAAGTTCTCCCTTCTCCGGCCAGCTTCAACAAGAGTTCTGCCGGCTTAAAGCGCTCACCACATTCGCGATGGAGGCGCTGTAGTGTCTCAGCGACACTCTCCAGCCCCAATGAATCTGCGTATCGCATCGGTCCTCCAAGGAATGGAGGAAATCCAGTCCCCATTATCATGCCGAGGTCAATATCGTCGGCAGAGACAACAATCTTTTCGGAGAGCACACGCACTGCCTCATTGAGCATTGCCATGACCATGCGCTCCTCAAGCTGATCTGAATTGAGATGCTCTGCTCCAGTCTTTCTTCGTTCTGCCCCCCTCACACTCTCACGCACCTCTTCAATCACACGAGCCGCTCTGGGATCAACTTTTCTGCCCGCCTGTTTCCCCTTCTCATAGTGGTAAAAACCGATGCCGCTCTTCTTGCCAAGAAAACCGTTATTGTAAATCTGCTCCGTAATGAGGGGGGCCTTTGCCCGCTCTCCATAGGCCTTTTCCAAAACCGAAGCAACTTTAAATGCAACATCGATCCCGACTTCATCAATAAGGCGCAGTGGACCCATCGGCATGCCAAACTCGACCATGGCACGATCGATCTTTTCCACTTCCGCCCCTTCCTCGACAAGAATACCTGCCTCGTTGAGATAGGGCATCAAGAGGCGATTCACAAGAAATCCGGGACACGCTTTCACAACAAGGGGCACTTTTCCCACCCTTCTCGCAAAATGAACGGCAGTTTCCAGGATCTCCGGAGAAGTCCGGCTGCAAGATGAAATTTCCAGAAGCGGCATTCGATGGACAGGATTGAAGAAATGCATCGCCACAAACCGGGACGGATTCTTCATCTCCGCCGCAAGCTCCTCCATTGGAAGAGAGGAGGTATTGGTAGCGATAATCGCATCGTTGGGAATGACGTTCTCCAACTCCCGATAAGTCCGCCGCTTGATATTGAGATCCTCCACAACTGCCTCAACCACGAGATCGAGTTGTTTAAAACCGGAGTAATCCGTAGTCCCCGTCAAGAGGCGCATCTTCTGGCGCATCTCTCTTTCAGTCACCTTCCGCCTTTTCAGCGCCTCTTCTGAAACGCGATACGCCGCTGACATGCCATGGGCCACCGCCTCGTGATTGACATCCTTCAGTCGGACGGGAATCTCATTCCAGACTGCAAGCTGTGCAATTCCTGCCCCCATGGTGCCAGCCCCCAGAACCCCGATGCGCTCCATCTTCTTCGCTGAAGATCCCCTGTTCTTCCCTTTGAGAGATCTCTCTCTCATAAAAAAGAGTCGAACGAGATTCTTGGAGATATCACTCGCGGCAAGTTCACCGAAGCCTTCAGACTCCAGTTTCAGGGCATATTCTGCCGGCTCTCCATAAGAAGCCCGGATCACCTCAATGGCCTTTAACGGCGCCGGATAATGCCCGCCAGTTTGCTTGAGCACGTTGTTGCGCGCCTTCTTAAAGATGAGAGCCCTTCCGGGCGAACTCTTCTCCAGAAAGCGCTCAAGAGGGGACTTCGCCACTTTACGCCACGATCGTGCGAGCAGAGAAAGCGCGCGATCGTTACGATCCG
>JACQJE010000178.1 GCA_016205125.1 Deltaproteobacteria bacterium
CTGTGGTACGTCGAGGATATTTTGCCCATGAGCGCGAAGAGTGCTTGCTTTGCAGCCAGCCGCAGCAGAAGGAGGTTATGAAATGAGTTCTAAATCAGCGCATACCTTTATTGTAGTTGGCGGCGGCCTGGCCGGCTTGATGACGACGATCAAGATTGCAGAGTCAGGTCATCGCGTAAAGCTCTTCTCCATTGTCCCCGTAAAAAGATCGCATTCAGTCTGTGCTCAAGGTGGAATCAACGCAGCCAAGAACACAAAAGGGGAGGGGGACAGCACCTGGCAGCACTTTGATGATTCCGTCTATGGGGGGGATTTTTTGGCGAATCAGCCCCTTGTGAAGGGGATGTGCGATGCCGCACCGGCGATTGTCGATCTGTTGGATCGGATGGGGGTGATGTTCAACCGGACGCCGGAGGGATTGATCGATCTCCGCCGCTTTGGAGGGACGCTCTTTCACCGGACCGCTTTTGCGGGGGCGACGACCGGTCAGCAGATTATTTATGCCCTGGATGAGCAGGTGCGCCGGTTTGAGGTCGAGGGTCAGGTCGATAAATACGAGGGGTGGCACTTCCTTTCCGCGGTATTGGATGATCAGCAGGCCTGCCGCGGCATCGTGGCGATGAATCTCAATTCGATGGAGGTCAAGGGGTTTGCGGCGGACGGAGTGGTTCTCTGCACGGGTGGTCCCGGGATGATTTTTGGCAAGAGCACGAACTCGTCGATTTGTACAGGGAGCGCGGTGAGCGCGGTCTATCAGCAGGGGGCAGTTTTTGCCAACGGAGAGTTTATTCAAATCCATCCTACCGCAATTCCGGGTGAAGACAAACTGAGACTCATTTCGGAGTCAGCTCGGGGTGAAGGGGGGAGGCTCTGGACTTATAAAGATGGGAAACCGTGGTACTTCCTTGAAGAATGGTACCCCAAATATGGGAACCTCGTGCCGCGTGACATTGCATCTCGCGCCATTTTTAAAGTCTGCCGCGAGATGAAGCTCGGCATCGATGGCAAAGATATTGTTTATCTCGATCTGACGCACAAAGATCCGAAAGAGCTCGACATCAAGCTCGGAGGGATTCTCGAAATCTACGAAAAGTATGTCGGCGAAGATCCTCGAAAAGTGCCGATGAAGGTTTTTCCTGCTGTGCACTATTCCATGGGGGGGCTCTGGATCGATTATTCACACATGACAAACATCAAAGGCCTCTTTGCCTGCGGGGAGTGCGATTATCAATATCACGGCGCCAACCGCCTCGGTGCGAATTCCCTCATGTCGTGTCTCTACGGGGGGCAGGTTGCAGGTCAGGCAATGGTCAAATACGCATCCGGTCTCTCCAATGGCAGTGATACAGTCCCCCTCTCTCTTCTGGAGAACGAAGCGGAGCGCGAGCGGCGGATCAATGAAAATTTAATGAAAAAGGCGGGAAAAGAGAACGTCTTTAAGATTTGGAAAGAGATGGGAGAGTGGATGACGAGCCATGTGACCGTCATCCGTTATGACAAAGATCTCATCAATACCGATGCCAAGCTCTCTGAACTCCTCGACCGCTGCGAACAGAGTACTCTTCCGGATAGATCGGCATGGGCGAATCAAACGCTTGTTTTTGCCAGAGACCTTTACAACATGCTTCATCTGGCGCGGGCCATTACTTTGGGTGCGCTTGCCCGCAAAGAGAGCCGCGGATCGCACTACAAGCCCGATTACCCTGAGCGCAATGACGCGGACTGGCTCAAGACGACGCTGGCGAAATTCGACATGAAGAAAGGGCCGCAGATCAGTTATGAGCCGGTTGATATTTCGCTGATCAAGCCGCGTCCTAGAAAATACGATGTTAAGTAGTGTATAGTGAAAGAATGAAAGAGCTCAAACCGCGTCATGTCCCAGTTCGTATCAAACGCCAGGAACATCCTGGCGCAAAGCCCTATTGGGAAGAGTTTCTTGTCCCATGGCAGCCGAGTCTCAACGCCATTCTCCTCCTTCATCATATTCGTGAGAACCCGGTCACTGCAGACGGACGAAGCGTTGAACCGGTCGTTTGGGAATCGAGCTGTCTTGAGGAGGTCTGCGGGGCCTGTTCGATGCGGGTCAATGGCCGGGCAAGACAGGCTTGCAGTGCCTTGGTAGATCAACTCGACTGGCCCGTCACGCTCGAACCCTTCAGTAAGTTTCCTGTCGTGAGAGATCTCTGGGTCGATCGCTCCAGGATGTTCGAAGCACTCAAAAAGGTAAAAGCGTGGATTCCGATCGATGGCACGTACGATCTCGGCCCCGGCCCGCGTATGGCAGAGAGTTTGCGCAGGGAGGCTTACGAATATTCCCGCTGCATGACCTGTGGATGCTGCCTGGAGGTCTGTCCTCAGGTCAACAGTCGCTCGGAATTTATGGGAGCGGCTTCGATGGCACAGGTCGTCTTGTTTAACGCTCACCCGACAGGCGCAATGAATGCCGAAGAGCGCCTTGAATCGGTGATGGGAAAGGGTGGAATCAACGACTGCGGCAATGCGCAAAACTGCGTCCGGGCCTGCCCCAAAGATATTCCCCTCACGCGCGCCATTGCCGATCTTGGCCGGCAGGTGACGAAGCAGGGAATCAAAGATCTCCTTCGCGACTAAATCATGCCAAAATTCATTGCGGACAAAATGCTCGGTCGTCTTGCAAAGTGGCTCCGCTTTATGGGTTTTGACGTCATTGAAGCAAAGAGAGAAGGGGACGAGGATCTGCACGTTCTCGCCCTTCAGGAAGAGCGCGTCATTTTGACCCGGGATCGCATTCTTGCGCAGGCAATCGCCTCTGACTGTTCCTTATTGATTCCTCATGAATCGCTTGATGATCAGATTCGTTTTGTGGTTCATGCGCTGGAGATTTCTGCAGAGTCTGTCTCTGAACAGATCCTCACGCGCTGCAGCAGCTGTAATACCTTGTTAGTGGCCAGGCACCTTTCCGAAGTGGAAGAGCGCGTCCCCGATTATCCCCGCAGACACAAATCCCGCTTCTGGGAGTGTTCCACCTGTCATCGCGTTTTTTGGGAGGGGACACACTATGATCGCATTCAGAAAGTTATCAGAGGGCTTCTCTGATAGGTGGACTCTCTTATTGTCACAACTATTCTCGAACTGACTTATTCGGACTCGTCTGAAAGCCAAGCCGAGGCGAGGCAGAGCTTATCGATCCAGACCCGAGGCCAAGGTTTTACAACGGTCGGATCACTTTCGGCGACGTTGGTGCCGCACTCATCGTCGAGAATGGTCCCTTCCGGTTTGACCTCCTTGGTATGCTTTTGCCATTCAAAATTCCGGGCGTCAACAGGTAGCCCATCCAGCGTCGCACTCACCGATATGGGATGCTCTTCACCGAGGCGCCTCTTCACCGTGAAGGTCGCTTTTTTTGCTGTGACGTATCGGGGCCACTCGCGATCGGGACCAACCCTCACGCCAACCCACTCTTCGTCGCGCGATTCTGGAATTGCCCTCTCTTCCCAGACAGGTTTGATCCTGACAATGTGATAGTAAGAGACGGCGCCAGCGGTGTTCCGAACGGTCACAAACCGCACGGTTTCTGCAAGAACCGAAGAAGGGAGGGTACACAACAGCCCTGCGAGTAACAACATCGTCCGCTTCATTGATTTTTCTCCTACTTATAGATGGATGACACGGTGCAATATCATACGTTTTCCTCTCCCGTCAAATGATTTTTTACAAGAGGTTGCGCTTTTCAGATAAATTAGATAAAGCTCCTACGCGGAATGGTTTTATTCGAGGGGAAATCTTGTGAAAATCGCGGTCTGTGCCAAAGAAGTGCCCGATATGGAGTCCCACTTTTCCATCGCTCAGGACAAGAAGTGGATCGATGAGAGC
>JACQJE010000187.1 GCA_016205125.1 Deltaproteobacteria bacterium
CTATTTAGGCGCTCCGAAATTCTGGCGCAATGCAATCGATAAAGAGGATCTGGTCGGAATGGCCAATGGGCTTGCATGGACCGAAATGGGGGGAGAGCTCCTCACCATCGAAGCGATTGCGCTCGACGGGAAAGGGGATTTACTCCTCACAGGTCAGCTCGGCTCTGTCATGCAGGAGTCGGCTAAAGCGGCATTGAGTTACGTGAGATCGAGAGCCAAAGGATTGGGGCTCGATCCCGAGTTCTATAAAAAACAGGACATTCATATCCATGTTCCTGAGGGAGCGATTCCAAAAGATGGCCCTTCCGCGGGAATCAGTATCGCTGCGGCAGTTGTCTCTGCTCTGTTGAAAGTGCCAGTTAAAAGAAGTGTCGCGATGACAGGTGAGATCACCTTGAGAGGGAGGATTCTCCCCGTGGGTGGACTCAAAGAGAAGCTCCTTGCGGCTCAGCGGTCTGGCGTGTCGAAGGTCCTTTTGCCTTTCGAGTGCAAAGCGCAGGCAGAGGAAGTTTCCCAGAAGATTGTTCGCAATTTGGAAATCCTCTTTGTGGAGCATATGGACGAAGTCCTGCGCGAAGCCCTTGCTTCGGATGTGTTGAAGAAAGAGCAAGTCGATTTATCTTTCCCATCGAGCACGACTCTCGTTCTCCCCCCATCCCCTCATCCGGCCTCTGAAAGAACGACAGTCATACAATAAATAATTATCCACCTTGATCCGCCATCGACCCACTCCCTTGGCGGGACGCTCCGACGCGGAATGCTTGAGTTGCGCCTATTTCAGTGCCATGAGTCGTCGCTCGACTTTCGCTCGTATTAGGGAAAGGACGAACCACTTACTCGCTCCAGACGCCCGTCGCAGGAGTGGGTCGATGGCGGATCCGCAGGAAATGTGCTGAAAGTAGGCGGGGGATTTTGGTCCATGTCCCTTGACAATAAAGGTCAGGCAGAGGATAGAATCATTGTTGACTTCTCGCTCTGGATGAAAGGCTTTTTTTAACCACGATGCATAAGGGAGTATGCAGATGAGAGATCAAAGGGATTGTTTTTTTCCCCGTTTTATTCAGCACATTATTTTTGGGGTGATGATTCTCCCCCTTCTGGGATTGCAGGCCAATCTCAATGCGGGGACGTTTGAGAAGGCGAACAACAACGGTGCCCGCTATACGGGGATGGGGGGGATCACCCAGGGGATGGTCGATGATCCAACGGCCATCTTTCACAACCCCGCCGCGATGACCCGGAGAAATGAACTGCAAGCGATGTTTAGCTCAATGACAATCCTTTCGTTTCTCACCTTCAAGCCGACAGGTGAGAGCCATGAAAAGTCGAGATTGACCCCGTTTCTTCTCCCCTTTTTAGGGGCGTCTGCTCCCCTTGCTGGAAAATGGCTCTACGGCGGTTTTGCTCTCTATACTCCTTTTGGGAACGGTTTCCAGTTTGCGACGACCTCCCCGAACATCGCGGGTCAGCCGACTGAAGGGACAGCGAATAACGCGGTGACGGCCGCGACACTCTACATTGTTGAAGGAGCTCCCTCTCTGGCCGTAAAATGGCGGCGGTTTGCGTTAGGGGGGGCCTTGCGAGCCGATTTCAGCAAGATCGATCTCGAATCTCACGCAGGGGCTTTTGGAGGTCAGGTGAGCCAAATTGCGGAAGACTGGGATCTGGGGGCCAAACTCGGCGTTACTTATGACGATGAGCGTTTCAAAGCAGGAGTGATGTGGCGCGATACCGTCGATTTTGAGTATAGCGGCTATTATCTCGACTGGGCTGACACGACAAGCGGGCGGCGAAGCATTACGACAACTGCACTTAAGGTGCCCGAAGCGGTTCTGTTCGGGGCCTCCTGGCGGCTGACCGATTCCCTGACAGTAGGGGCCGATGCACAGTGGGCGAATTATTCGATCATGGATCCTGTCGAGCTTCGGCATGTGACGACGGGAACCAATGCGACGGCAACGAGCATCATTCACCTGCAGGGAAAAGATAACTACGCGATTCACTCAGGTCTTGAATATCGGCTTCGCGACAAATACCGCCTGCGGGGTGGGTACGCCTTTGATGGAGAGACTTCTACGAACAAGACCATCACGCGAGTTTTCTACAATGGCCCTGCTCATATCTGGACGCTTGGAAGCGGCTATGACAATGGGAAGCTTCGCGTTGATAGTGCAGTCGAATTTGCCTGGGCTTCACAGCTCATCAAGCATGATGGGCACAACTTCAATCCAGGAGAATATCGCAACTTCACATACACCTTGACGTTTGATCTGTTGGTAAGGATTTAGGGCCCGTCCATTAAGAGGCGGTATCCAGTCCGCCGACCTCTTCCTCGGCTTCGGGCGACTCCGGCTCTTCCGTCACCGCATGTTCGCTGGCAAAAACGAGCATCGGTTCCGCTTTTTGGAGGATGACATTCTCATCGATGATGCATTTGACGATGCTGCCTTTGGAAGGGAGATCGTACATGATGTCGAGCATCGCTTCTTCCATGATGGCGCGCAGTCCTCTGGCGCCTGTTTTTCTCTGAAAGGCTTGCTTAGCCACAATCTCAATCGCAGATTCGGTGAATTCGAGTTTTACTCCCTCAAACTCAAAGAGCTTCCTGTATTGTTTTGTGAGTGCGTTCCGAGGTTTTACCATGATCTCAATGAGCGCTTTTTCATCGAGCTCATGCAGGGTTGCCAGGACTGGGAGTCTCCCGACGAACTCCGGGATCAGTCCGAATCTGAGGAGGTCTTCTGGCTGAACACGGCTCAGGAGCAAATCGGCACTCTGTTGTTTCCTGACGGGGATGTTTGCTCCGATGCCCATCGATTGGGCTTCGGTGCGGCGGGAAATGATTTTTTCCAGGCCGGTGAAAGCTCCGCCGCAGATGAAAAGGATATTGGTTGTATCGATCTGCAGAAAATCCTGCTGGGGATGTTTCCGTCCCCCTTTTGGGGGGACGTTTGCGATGGTCCCTTCGATGATTTTGAGAAGGGCTTGCTGAACCCCTTCTCCTGAAACATCCCGCGTGATCGAGGGGTTTTCGGATTTCCGCGCGATCTTGTCGATTTCGTCAATATAGACGATCCCTTTGGATGCCTTCTCGGCATCGAATTCAGCGGCCTGAAGGAGGTTGAGGATGATATTTTCGACATCTTCGCCTACATAACCTGCTTCTGTCAGAGTGGTTGCATCCGCAATAGTAAAGGGAACCTCCAGGATTCTCGCCAAGGTTTGGGCCAGCAGTGTCTTGCCCGATCCGGTCGGTCCCAAAAGGAGGATGTTGCTCTTCTGGAGTTCAATCGGCTCTTCCGCGCCTCTCTTCCTGGGGGTCTGGCTTGTCTGGCGGACCGCTTTCTGCAGTCTCATGACCCGCTTGTAATGATTGTGCACAGCAACTGAGAGGATTTTCTTAGCCTTCTCCTGTCCGATGACATACTCATCTAATGCCGCTTTAATCTCTGCAGGTTTGAGGATACGAGCGCCCTGGACTGCTTCTGGTTCCCGCCCCCCTTCTTCGGCAATGATGTCGTTGCAGAGCTCAACACATTCATCGCAAATGTAAACGGTTGGCCCGGCAATCAGTTTTCTCACTTCGCGCTGGCTTTTGCCGCAGAAGGAACAGACGAGATTGGTATATTCGTCGCTTCTTCTTTTGGTGGTCATAACGGTGTCCCTTTCTTTATTGAGTGGTTGACCTGCGAATCACCACTTCATCAATCAGGCCGTACTCCACCGCATCCTTTGCGGAGAGATAAAAATCGCGATCCGTGTCTTTTTCAATTTTTTCGTAGGGCTGGCCCGTATGTTTGACAAGGATTTCATTCAGCTTTTTCCTCAGCAATAATATTTCCTTCGCCTGAATGTCCACGTCAGAAGCCTGCCCCTGAAAGCCGCCGATCGGCTGATGAATCATGACTCTGGCATGCGGGAGCGCATACCGCTTCCCCTTAGTCCCTGCTGACAAAAGCAGGGCCCCCATGCTTGCCGCCATTCCAATACAGTATGTTCGGACGTCAGGGGCGATGTATTGAATGACATCGTAGATAGCGAGTCCTGCCGTTACTGTTCCCCCGGGAGAATTGACATAAACGTGAATGTCTTTCTCTGAATTATCTGATTCCAGAAAGAGGAGTTGGGCAATCACCAGGTTAGAGACATTGTCGTCAATTGCGGATCCAATAAAAATAATCCTGTCGCGCAAAAGGCGGGAATAGATGTCAAAAGCCCGCTCCCCTCGCTCAGACTGTTCCACCACCATCGGAATAAGTGTCATGACGGCTCTCCTGCCAGACGTGCTCGATGTACTAATTTATTATACAGAATTTAGCAGAGACGATCAATGATCGGTCCGGGAAGGCTGTTTTCCAGGGACATCCGTTATCTTGGCGTGTTCTTTGAGGAATTGGTATGTCTTTTCCCGGACAACCTGATGTTCAACCGCTTCTCTGAGGGAAGAGCGGGTTTTTTCACTAAAGGACTGGCCATTGCTCAGCGCTGTCAGCCTCTCAGCGACGGCCTCCTCATCGGCGGTAATCTTTTCTCCCTCTGAAACAGATCCGAGTGCCATTTCGATTTTTACTTCTCGTTCAGCCCGTTCATAGACCTCTGGCGCTTTTTCCTTAAAGTATGTGAGGATGACTTCGTCAGGAATCGAGGAGTCGTCAGCGTCTGGTGTCGATTGCTTGAGCCAGCGGCGAAGCTGTCTCGCGATCAGGGAAGTGGGGGCGTCAAAAAGATTCTGTTCCACAATCTGTTCTCCAATTTGCCCGATCAGGTCTTCGCTGGAAAGCCGTTCATAACTTTCAATCAGTTTCTTTTTCACAAACTCCTGAAGATCTTCCATCGTGCGGACCCCCTCCACCTGCGGAACCATCACTTTCACAAAGGATTCATCGAGGGGAGGGAGGACTTTCTCCTTGATTTCATGCAGGGTTACGTGAAATAAAGCAACTTTTCCTGCAAATTTTTTTTCTCCAAAATCATTTGGAAAGCGGACACGCATCTCTTGAGTTGATCCCGCTTTCATACCCGCAATTCCTTCCTCCATGTCAGCGGGGTGCTTTCCGGAGCCGAGTTCCAGGAGCGCTGATCTTCCGCTATCCTCAATCGGCGGGTCCTCAATGGTGGATAGCTTGTAATCGATGAGAACGACGTCTCCCTTTCTGGCGGTTTCGCTTTCACTCGGATGGAGCGTGGCTTTCTCTTCACGGAGGCGGTTTATCGCCCCATCAATCTCCTCCTGCGAGACTTCAAATACCTTTTTCTTTAAATTGAGTTTCTCATATTTGTCGATTTTAATCTCCGGAAGAACTTCAAAAAGGGCGCGATAGGTCAGGGAGCGGCCGAGTGCGATTCTGTTATTTTCCATCGCAATCTCCGGGCAGCAGATCGGTTCAATCCCTTCCTGTTCCAAAGCTTGCGGATAGCTTTCATTAATGAGATCGGAGAGAGCTTCTTTTTCAATCTGCTCTTTGAAGCGGGCGAATATGAGTTCCCGCGGGGCTTTCCCTTTTCGGAAACCAGGGATCTCTGCCTCCTTTGAAATCTTGTTTGTCGCCCTTTCCAGTCCCGCCTCAAGTTCATCCCATGTCAGTTCCACTTTCAATTCTCTCTTGAAGGAGGAGAGTTCCTTTACTTTTACGTTCACTGCGAACCTCAGCTGTTGTGCGAAAGGGGGGAGTCGAACCCCCATGCCTTGCGGCACTGGCTCCTAAGGCCAGCGCGTCTGCCATTCCGCCCCTTTCGCAGATTTGTCAAGCGTCGCAGTCTAGCAAAGAAGAGGAGGAGGGGTCAACGAACACTTCTTTGCTGATCCGGCCTTTGGGGAGTTTCGTGAAGGAGCGCCATAGGGAA
>JACQJE010000182.1 GCA_016205125.1 Deltaproteobacteria bacterium
CACTTGGGATTGACTGGTCTCGTCCAACCATTGGACTCCTGACGAATGTGATGTGGGATGCAGAGCTTCATTATGACGCGCGTGCGTTTCCGAGTATGATCGAATGGCTCACCGAAACGATTTCCTATTTTTCAGGGCGACCTGATCTTCAGCTTCTCGTCAGAATTCATCCTGCCGAGATCCGCGGAACGCTTCCATCTCGCCAGCCAGTGATGAGAGAGCTTCAGAAGAGATTTCCTCAGACGGCCAAAAATATATTTATCATTCCTCCAGAAGCTCGCGTGAGCACCTATTCGGCGATGAGTCGTTGTAATGCGATCATTATCTACGCCACAAAGATGGGGGTCGAATTCTCCGCTTTAGGGAACCATATTATTGTCGCAGGAGAGGCATGGGTGAGAAACAAAGGGATCACAAGAGACACAATATCGAGGGAGGATTATTTTACTGCACTCTCTCAATTACCTTATATCTCCCCGCCGCAACCGGTTGTCATCGATCGTGCTAAGAAATATGCTTATCATTTTTTCTTTCGCCGGATGATTCCGATAGAATATTTTACCCCCTTGAAGGGGAACCCACCTTATGGAATAGCCCTGCATCATCTGGACGAACTCCGTCCGGGAAAGAGTTCTGGACTTGATGTAATTTGTGACGGAATTTTAAAGGAGCGCGATTTTATCTATCCGGCAGAACGGTATTGAAGATGCGAAATCCATATGGAGATACTCTGTTCAGACTGACCCGATTGAGTCTCTTTTCTCTCGCTTTTTTTCTTCCGCTGATGACAAGCGCTGCAGTCATCTCTGGAATCATTGCGCTGGCTGCCTGGATTCTTTCGGGAAACTGCATAAAAATGCCGCACGTCATTCTGAGAGAAAGATGGGGGCTAGCTCTATCCTTGATGTTGCTTCTCCCTCTGATTGGACTCTTCTGGTCGTCTGATCTGAAGACAGGGGGGGATTTTGCTGAGAAGTCCTACTATTGGCTCTTTGCATTCATCGTTGCAACCACCTTTCGGTCGGACGATGAAGTGAACTTTTTTCTCAAAGTTTTTCTGGCCGGGCTAACTTGCAACGTCACCCTGTCGATCCTTCAATTTTTCCATCTCTTTCCCTATTTTGGTGAAAGGCCGACCGGCCTGATGCTCCACGTTCCTCACTCTCTCCATGTCGTTTTCGGTATGCTTCTCCTCTCCTATTTCTTTAAATCGAGTGTCCGGATTCTCCAACCCGTCCTCATCGGAATTCTGCTGCTCTTTGCGATCAGTTTGGCCATATCCGAAGGGAGGATCGGTTATTTAGCTTTTACGATTCTATCTCCCATCATCGTGATACAGCTCGTGGGTAAAAGGAGTTGGATGCTTCCTATAGCAGTCATTATAGCAGGATCGTTTCTGCTCCTTTTTCCCCCTGTTCGCGCACGCACGACTCTGGCAGTGCATCAGGTCAGAGACTACATTGCCTTGGGAGAAACAGGAAATTCATCGGTTGGTGCGCGTATTTACATGTGGAAAAAAGCCTATGAAATCTTTCTTGCTCATCCTTTAATAGGTGTCGGGACAGGCTCTTATAAAAATGAACAGATGAAATATAAAAGCGACAAGAGCTACCAGGAGGCTGCCCACCCGCACAACACTTTTCTTTACTATGCAGCCTCTTATGGTCTCCTCGGAATTTCCGTTCTCCTATTCTTTTTTGCGAGCTATTTTCAAGAAGGGTGGAGGGAGAGAGGCAGGATATCCGGTTATGCAATTCTCTGTTATGGTGCAGTGATGATGATCGGAAGTCTCACAGATACCCAGATCCTCACCTATTCGACCGGCCTACTTCTTGCGCTGCTGTCAGGTTTTCACAGATCAGCGATTGATGAGTATAAAAGGTAATTTCCCATGTCACATTTTGTCATCATCGGTGGCGGAATCATCGGAAGCGCGATGGGTCTCGAAATTGCCAAAAGGGGACTTGGCAGGGTCACCATTCTTGAAAAGGAAAATGCTCTAGGAAAACATGCCAGCGGCCGCAATAGCGGTGTCATTCATTCCGGAATCAATCAGAAGCCGGGGAGTCTCAAAGCACGGATGTGTGTGGAAGGGAGCCGGCGTCTGCGGGAGTTTTGCCGTTCCCGATCTGTCCCCTTTCGGGCGTGTGGAACGCTTGTTGTGGCTCGAGATTCTCAGGAAGTCTCCATTCTGGAGCAGTTGTTTCAAATGGGCCAGGAGTGCAGTGTCCCGGATCTCAGAATGTTGACCTCAAAAGAGCTGAACGAGAGAGAGCCTTTTGCGAATGGAGTGTCAGCGCTCTTTTCACCCACCGGCGCAGTGGTCGACTCTCTTGCTCTTCTGGAGGCTGTTGCAGAGGAAGCAAAAAAAGAGGGGGTCGAATATCGACTTCAGTCAGAAGTGCAGGGAATCGAAGAGGGGAGAGTTTATACTTCAAAAGGGATCTGTGAGGCCGACCATATCATCAACTCTGCAGGGCTCTATGCCGATCGGGTTGCGCATCAGATGGGAGCCGGTAAGGAGTATCGCATGATCCCTTTCCGCGGCGAGTACATGGAGGTGAAGAATTGCGATGTGAGAACAATGATCTATCGCCTCCCTGATCTGAGATTTCCCTTCCTGAGTATTCATCTGACGCGCGAAACGAATGGAAGGGTTCTTGCTGGGCCGAGCGCCGTTTTAGCCTTTGGCAGAGAGGCTTATGAGAAGGAATGGAGATGGGGAGAGATGGCGAGTCTCTTTACGAGCCGACCGTTTTTATCCATGGCTGCCGATCGCCAGTTTCTCAAGATGGCCTATTCGAATGCGAAGACGAGTTTTTCCAGGAAAGGTTTTTTGAGAGAAGTCCAAAAAATCATTCCCCAGGTTGAAAGTCACCAGCTCATCCCCTATCGTGCTGGAATACGAGCGCAGATGGTCAATCGTGAGGGGCGTTTTGTGGAAGACATACTTGTGGAGTACAGAGATGATTCGACGCATATTCTGAATGCAGTTTCTCCAGGAATGACCTGCAGCCTGGCTTTTTCAGAACATGTGGTAGATAATTTATTGAAGAATGCCAGGTAAAAGGTGGTGGATCTTTTGCTCTTTTCAGAACGGCCCTTTGAATCGCTTTGTGATCGGGGACATCGAGACCGTAGACGATGACGCCGCGGGTGTGGATGCGGTGGCGGCCGAATGCCATCGTATTTATGGTGCGGGGTACTAAGCAGCCAGGAGGGAGTTCACTTTTGCTGCGCAGATAAAGTCATTTTCACTCAAGCCTCCGATGGCGTGAGTTGAATAGCGAACGCGGCATTCTCTATAGTGTACTTCCATATCTGGATGATGATTTTCCTGATGAGATAGCCATGCGACAGCATTCACAAAGGCGATGGTTTGGTGGTAGTTTTTGAATGTGAACATCTTTGAGATCTCTTTCCCATCGGCAGAGAGCTCCCACCCTGGGAGCTGGCTAAGATATTCTTTCCCTTCTTTGAGGGAGAGTGGCTGTACACCTCCCTCACATGGCTTGCAATGTTTTTCCATTAATGTCATCAACGCTCTCCTCCTGATTACATCTGGCTGATGCGGCAGAGAGTATCATGATCTATGCTCCAGATCCATCAAGGATTGACACTCCACCTCGGCTTCAGTAAGTCTGCGGGGAGAGGGAGATATTGGTAACTTCTCAATAAGTGGAGGTACTGTCATCCTGAGCCCTTCGCTTCGCTCGAGGGTAAACTCCGCGAAGGATCTAGATTTTTCGGGCACGGAGCCTGCCCTCGAGTGAAACGAAGGGTGCCCTCAGAATGACAGGGGTTGCACTTTTATCCCAGGTTATTGAAGAAGTTACAGATATTGGAGCGGATGCGCAAGTGAAGGCAGTGTGACGGATTTTGGCAAAATGAGACGTTTTTATTACTCCATTGTGACCTGCAGTGCCGCAGTGGGTTTTATTGCGCTGATCTGCGCGGACATCCTCTTTAAAGGGCGGGGTTTTGTGTTGGGTGATTACGCCATTCAACACCTCCCCTGGAGTTATTACTATTGGAAGGTGTTAAAGGAGGGGGGGCTCCCGCTCTGGACCTCTCTGATTCAGACAGGATTTCCTCTGCTTGCGGAAGGGCAGGTGGGTGCCCTTTATCCTTTTCGATTTGTCCTTTTTTCATTCCTCCCTTTTAAAACAGCATATGCTGCTGAACCCCTTCTCCACTTTTTTCTGGGATGGTTTTTCTCCTATCTTTATCTGAGGGCACTCTCCCTCAGTCGGACGGCATCCTGGTTAGGGGGAATGCTCTTTATCTTTGGGAGCGCTTATGCCGGCTGTTTTACCAACACGGTCAGCATGAGAGTCGTCATTTGGTTTCCCGCCCTCTTGTGGGTTTGCACGAAAGCTTTGGAAGCTGCGCAGAAAAAGGGGTGGAGGGAGGTTTTACTCTGGATGATCCCCTTTTCATTTGCTGGTTATTGCCAATGGACAGGGGGTTTTATCCAATATGCCTGTTACAGTCAGGTGATGGTTCTCTGGTATGGGCTGGCTGTTCTGATATGGCTTTTCCTGAAAGGGCGGCTCGGATGGTTTCCCTCGGTGGGTCTGCTGTTCTGGCTCTTTGCTGCGGTGGGGACCGGAATACTTCTTGCCGGTCCGCAGTTGTTGCCAACTCTGGAACTCGCTCAATTTTCTCCCCGCCTGGAGCATGCGAATCTCGATTTTGCGCTCGTTGGGTCGTGGCTGCCGACAGGTTTCCTCTCCCTCTTTATCCCTTCGATTTCCAATCTGGCGACCCCCTTTCTTCTTTACGTGGGTCTTGTTCCCCTCGCATTAGCTCTTATCGGAGCGTTCTGGAGTTCTTCATTTGTTGCGCGTTTTATTTTCATCTCTCTTCTCATCTGTATAGCAGCGGCTCTTGGACGATTTAATCCCCTCTACGTTTGGGTGCTGGAAAGGATCGGCTGGTACGGTTTTAGAATGCCGGCGAAATGGCTTGTCTTTGCCGCCTTCTGGCTGAGTGCCCTTGCGGCCATTGGATTTGACAGCATCCGATTCCAACTGCGCGATGAGAGGGTTCGTCGCAAAATGGCGGCTCTTCTGCTGATCGTTGGCTTCACGTCAGTCGCCATTGCGGCGGTGATGAGGATTCTGGCACTGAGAGGTGCATGGCTCAGAAACATCGCCCGCTGGTATCTGGAACATTTCATATTGAAGAATCCATATCATCGGCAGGCGCCCGCGGTTTATGAACAGAAGGTGGAGTATCTGCTCGCTCTGCTCAGGGACGCAACTTCTCCCGCCAGCAATCGCTGGCTCCTCATCTCTCTCGGGATCTCCCTGATTCTCATTTTGCTCGGATGGTTTTGGAAGAAGGGGTGGCTGTCCCATGCGTTGGTTCAGATCCTGCTGATCTTTGCTGCAGGGGTCGATCTCTACTTTTTTAGCTTTTACGGGACAGGTTTTAAGGGGAATCTCGCCTCCCTGCCGGAGTTGGATCACCCCCCCGCTTTTTTTGAGGAATTGAGGAGCCCCGATGCAGGGAGGCTCTTTGTTCTCCTCGAAGGGCCGGAGAATTACGAAAAATCTCTGCTCATTCCGAATCAGAATATGTCATTTAACATTGCGACGGTGGGTGCATACTCCCCCCTCCTTGTGCAGAGTTTTACTGATTACCTCGGAGATCTCGGAGGGGTGGACGATTCGCTCGGAATAAAAGAGGGAAGCCCGTTGGCCATAGAGAGGGGATTAGAGCGGCTAAACGCTCTGCATGCGACTTACCTCTATTCTCTCACCCCCCTTGCGAAAATCGATGCTCTGAAGCTGACCAGGCAGACGGGAGAGCATCGTCTCTATCACAATCTGTCAGCGCTCCCCCGTGCTTTTTTGGTTCCAGCCGCTCACTTTTTTAAGAAAGAGAAAGAGGCGTTGGCCTATATCGGAAGCAGTGCTTTTCATCCCGGGCGGGAAATGATTCTGTTGGGGACTCCCCGCACGATTTCCCCTCTTTCTCTTGTTGCGGAGTGAAAGGTGCAATTTCGCGAGCTTTCACCGACTCATCTGAGTGTCAGAGTAAAGAGCTCTTCGCCCGCATTTCTCGTTATTTCCGATCTCTATTATCCAGGGTGGAAAGCGAAGCTTAACGG
>JACQJE010000191.1 GCA_016205125.1 Deltaproteobacteria bacterium
AACACCCTCCCCTTAGTCCCCTCCCATCAAGGGAGGGGAGTGAAGCTTTTTTTGATGGATTTTGCTATTTCTCCGACAGGCTCCTGGCGATGGATCGCATAAAAACCAAGCGAACTCACTTCTTCATCCTCCCCGGTTTTCAACTGCGTGTAGCTCTCTTCCTCCTGATTTCTATTGCGCTCTCAGCGCTCCTTATCGGGGTCGTCCTGGGAGGGGTCCTCTGGTACCATTACGCCTTTCTCATTCAGCAGGGGATTGTCTCCCAAGAGGAGTTGCGGGAGATTTTTTCGGAGAGCGGAAAATGGCTCCTCTGGACGGTACTTATCGGATCGTCACTTTCCGGCAGTGCAATTTTTCTCCTCTCTATCTTTGTGAGTCACCGCATTGCGGGGCCAGTCTTTGCTCTGCAGCGCCGGTTTGAGTCTTTGGCGGCCGGCGCCTATCAGCCCCTTTTTCAACTGCGGCCCACCGATGCTCTTCAGGATCTCAAAGATGAATTTAATTTTCTCATGCAAAAATACCGATCTTTTATAGCAGAAAGGGTTGCATTATTGACGGAAGCAGAAGATCTCCTGCTCCGGATCAGTCAATCGAAACCGGAATTTGCAGAGGCATTAACAGGCCTCTTAGCCGAAATAAGAAGGGCGGCTGATGATGAAAGAATTCTTCTTCAGGAGCGAAATGCGGCGCTTCCAAAAGAATAGATTTCGATCCCCTTCCAGGTTGGCACTCCTGCTCTTCTTTGTTTCCTTTCATATTTCCATCTGTCTGGAAGGAGCGACCCCTCCTTCTCCTCTGAGAGAAGTGCTCAAGGGGATCGGCGCAGAACCCCTCGCTCCCCCCATCATGGAAAATTTTTCGATTCAGGAGCGCGCAAAGATGAGCGCCATTGCGTCAGCGCTCTTAGGAAGATCTGCTCAAGCGGAAATCCATTTAGAGAGTCTGATCGGTGATCAGCCCTCTCGTGAACTCCTCTGTCGATTCGTAACAGGCTACGTCTACGCGTCGGAAAAGCCGGGTGTTTCAACTCGGCTGAGACTCAGTTTTCAGACCGCCCCGACCAGGGATGATCCCCTTTCTGAATCAAGACGTCAAATTCAAGAACTTTTTCGGCGCTGTGCGGAATGGTCAGCGGAGGGGGGAGAGAAAGGTCCTCCCTGGCCGAATGACGAAGTGGTTTTGGAGTGGGGGAGGGAGCGGGTCACACTTCAACCCGTCGCAAAGGCAGTGCGGGAAGAGGCGGGACGGGAAATTGCGGGTATTGCAGAACGGACCGAGAAGTTGCCCCCGAATCTTCTCCTGGCAGGAATGAGGGAAGGGGTTGCTGGACGGAAGGTGGCGGATTCGCTCAGTAGGGGAGTAGCCGCCCCTGTTACCAGCTTGGGGGAGGCGATTGGACAGGCGGTCAAGGAATCGCTTGTTGCGTATGCCCGAGCGAGTCAAAATGCGGTTTTCATTGGAGTGAAGGTGAAATTTTGAAGCTGATTTTCTCACTTCTCATCTTAATCTGCGTCTTCTTTCCCCTTTCCTCAGCCGGGGAGAGGGAAGGGTTTCAGCTCCCATTTCCCCGACATCCAGCCGCATTAAGATTGGTTGAAAAAGAGTTGGTCAAATTGCAAGAGCACGAATTGGATCCCCTTTCCATGCGGCGATTTTTTGACTGGCTGGTGTTGGAATATTACGTTTTAAGAGGGGGGGTGAGCGATCTCGGAGCGAGGCAGATTGAAGGTTATGAAGTGCTGAAGAATCGCACCGAGAGTCCGAAAGGCAAAGCATACTACGAGTGTCAGATGTGGCTTTTATTGGATCGTGATCTCAAGCTCTTTTCAAATCAGACTGCCTGGCAGGAGATCTCTGAACTTCCGCGCGTTGAATCAGCATGGTTGAGATCAGCGCCTGAGCAGGTTCAGAAAAAAGCGGCCGATTGCTTTTCCCAAATGAGTGCAGAGGGGCGCTGGATCGGAGCGGCCTATCAGGAGACTCTTTACGATCTTAAAGTGGCACGGATGCTTCGATCCGCCTCGACCCTAAGTCCTTTTCTGATTTCCATCCGGAAATGATGGTTTTTTTGGACTATTGATTCCTGCCTACATTACGGGAGGTTGCGTTCCAGCTCTCGAAGAAGGTTTTCCTTAAAATTTCGAATGACAGCATGCTGGTTCACAGGAAGAAAGCGTTTGAGTTCACCGCCGAAGTTGATCCGCTGATTTCGAATTGCGACGAGGATTTTTTCCTTGAGTTCTTTATTTTTTGCAAAAACCTGATGAAAGGACATTCGGGATCTCAGGATGAAATAGAGATCATAAAAATCACGTGCTTTGCTTCGCGTAAGACAAGCGAGAATTTTTTCACGCACCAATTGGCTCTCCTCTAGATGGACGAGGGGATAAGGGGGGAGAAGGTCGGAATGAATCAGAGCTGTGGAGCTTCTGCTTTGCGAGTCTGATCTCAGAGAGACTTCGATTTGAATACGACTTTTATATTCTGATTCAGCCTTGAGGTGAAGAATAGCAAGATATCCCCCAGAGGTCTTTTTTGATTCCTCAATATCCGAATCAATTCCTTCGCGCGCCATTTTGAGGAGCGCTTCTTCAACCAAAGATTCGATTTCCGGGATCGAAATTTTATAACCGGTGAAATCAAGATCTTCAGAAAATCGGGGGCTTCTCCAGATCAGCCGTAAAGCAGTTCCCCCTTTGAAGAGGAGACGCTCAGATCCTTTTTCCTGGTAAAGAGAGGAGAGAAAGAGATGCTGCAGGTATTCTCTGACGACGTTGTCCAGCGTTGTCTGGTATCGATCTGCAAATTTTTGAATAAATTTTGCACCTATCATAAAAAACTCTTGAGGAGTTGCAGCAAGCTTTTTCTTTGGAACAGCAGAGCATAACGGATGGCTTGATGACGTTTGATCTTTCTGAGGGAAAGGCGCTCGTTGAGCGCTTTTAATTTCAGGTCCACGAAATAGAGATAATCGACAAGCGCTTTTTCCGGTTCAGCAATCAACACAATTCTATGATCTCGCTTGTCTGAAAAATAACCCCGATAGGCATTTCTCTTGATTTTGGAATATTCATAACGCCTTCCTTCAACTTCAAAAGAGCGGGTGGAAAGAGTTGTAGCGGAGGTAATCGTGTAGACCGTTTCAGGAATCAAGCCATAAAGCGATAAGGCATATTCAAAAGAGATGTAAGATGGAGAGTAGAGGCGATTGGCAATTTCCAGCTCACTCGGCAGAGAGTGACGAAGGGCGTAGAGACCATTTCGCAGTTTGAGGAAAAGATCGGCCTTGTGATCTTTAATGAATTCCTGGGCATTGCGAAGTGTTACCGAAAAGATCCGGCGAAACTCCTCAGGAGAAAAGAGGCGCACCCCTTTTTCCTCCAGTACTTTTTGCACAATGAGTGGTTTTAGTTTTCGCTCCATTTCGCGCTAAAAATGAAATGTTAATAATACCAATATAAGCTTTTCCTTCAGAAATGCAAG
>JACQJE010000013.1 GCA_016205125.1 Deltaproteobacteria bacterium
GAAAAAAATCGTAACTTCTCAATAACTTGAGGAATATGCACCCCCACCCTAACCCTCCCCCATCAAGGGGGAGGGGGGGACAACCTCAAGTTATTGAGAAGTTACAAAAAATCTCAACATGACAAAAGGAGGTACTTCATCCGTACCATCCTTACCACAAAAAAGCCCAATGCAGAGAGCATTGGGCTTTTTTTGTGAACTAGCCGAAACGACTTCAATTAACCTCTATTGCAGAGGTCTCTGAAGTATTTTCCCGGCTTAAATTTGGGAACTCGGCACGCCTTGATGTGGATCTCCTGGCCTGTCTGAGGATTGCGGCCTCTTCTCGCCGCCCGCTTCGCAACAGCGAATGTGCCAAAACCAACCAGGCTCACCTTATCCCCTCTTCTCAGTGTCTGGCAGATCCAGTTTGTCATGCTGTTCAAACAGCGCTCAGCGTCGCTCTTCGTCAGCGCTGTATCTTTCGCCACGCACTCAATCAGTTCAGCCTTGTTCATGGGTCCCTCCCTCTTAAAGTATTTCTACAATGAGCCAAAAATACTGACATCTCTTTCACCACTAGCAGTGAATAGAAACCTTGTCAATATCCCCTTGATCCACCGACTCCTCGGACGCTGCGGCGCGAAACTCCTTGCTGTAGCCAACACCCATGCCATTAGCCTTTGCTCGGTTCCGGCTCGCATGGGTGAAGCTTTTAACTTTGTGCTCGCCTCCACACGCCTCGCCACTGGTGGATCTGCGGTTATCGCACTGAAGGTAGGTGAATTTTGGACTAGGCAGCCTTTCGCTCAGCAGGCGAAACTTCTTCAGCTGACGGCGCTGTCAGCGCAGGGAGTTCAATGGCGAAAGAGGTTCCCTTCCCCAGTTCCGATTCGAAGGAGAGACTCCCCCCATGCTTTTGGACAATATAATAGGCAATACTGAGGCCAAGGCCAGTCCCCTTTTCTTTCGTTGTAAAGAACGGTTCAAAGACCTTTTTCTGATGAGTCGGATCGATGCCGGGTCCATTATCGGAAAAGCAAACCGCAATGCGATCGGGCTGATTCATCACCGCTGTGACGATCACTTTCCCAGCCGGCGTTTTTGCGCTTGCAAGCGCTTGATAGGCATTGCTGATGATGTTCACAAACACCTGCTCCATTTGTCCCCTGTCAATAACCACTTGCGGAAGATTCGGATTCCGCTCAAACTGAAGAGTCACATTCTGAGGGCGGAAAAAGTCTGTGATTCGAATACTCTCCTCAATGATCTGATTGAGATCCGCCCTCTTCAGCTCAGTGGGACTTTTCCTTGAGAAAGCGAGCATCTCTTTTACCAGGCGCGCGCAACGGTGCGATTCCTTGTGAATGATGTCGCAATATTCCTTTGCCTTCGGAATATCCTGAGGAATGACCTGTTTGAGCATGCCTGCATAGCCGGCAATAGAGGTCAGCGGATTGTTTATCTCATGGGAAATTTTGGCAACCGCCTGCCCGATAGCGCTGATTTTCTCGGTGTGCAAAAGCTGACTCTGAAGCTCTTTCATCCGATTTAAGGCAATGTTGAATTTTCTGAAGATCAGCACGTTCTCAATTGCGACAACCGCTTGAGAAGCAAAGTAGCGCAGAATTTGCAAATCCTGTTTGGTAAAGAGCTCACTGACATAAGAGTTGTCGAGATAAATAACACCGAGGACATTTCCGACAAAACGAAGCGGCACGCACATGATGGAGCGGAGCTGGTGCAAAAGAACACTCTTCTGAGTCTGGAGTTCCGGATCCTTAATCGCATCGATAATCAATGCAGGCTTTCCCGTGTCAAACACTTTCTGGATAACGGTTCTGCTGAGCTGGAACTCTTCTGTGACGAGGGAGCCCCGCTCAACATTGCGAGCCACTTTTACAACGAGTCTTTGTTTGGAGTGCGGATCTTTCAACACCACTGCGCGATCGGAGAGAAATTCGGAGCGCAGCCGCTCATAGACTTCTCCTCCAAGCTCTTTCAACTCAGAAAGCTTTTCCTGACCAAGGCGTAAAATTTCCTCGTCCAAAATCAAAAAACCCCGATGGGCTGAAAAGTTTGTAACCGCAAGATCCATGATTTTCTCGAGAAGGACATCGATCTTCAGCACTGAGCTCATGACACTGCCCATCTGAAGGATTGCGCCAATCTTCTGCTCTTCAACGACTCGGTGAGAGAGAAGGTGTGACGGCTTCCCTCCTTTCTCTGCCGCTTTTCCCTCCCGATCAGGCATGATGTAATTGAGCGTCCGCTTGACCTTGGCCATGTCAATCGCGGCTGATGCTTCTCTGAGCAATTCCTCTCCCTTCAGGAGGGCATTGATTCCCGCCGGACTCCTTTCATTCAGGCGAATCAATAAATTCCCAAGCGCCGCGTAAGAAAGAGCCGCGTCGTAAATGGATCCCATATTTTCAGCGATTTTAAGGCTCTCTTTGTAAGAAGCCTCCGCTTTCTCGTATTTTCCGGAAATTTCATAGAAGGTACCGTATGTCCTCTCTGCGCTGGAAAGATGGTTTCGGAAACGACGCGCAAGGGAGAGAGCTTTCCTGCAATCTTTCTCAAGGTCAGCAAGTTTCAGCTTCTTATGGGATTCGCTCCCTTCTGCGCGGGCCGCAAATTCCCTGACCCTGACTTTAGCTCTCACAATAGAGGGCCAGACAGCATAATCGCCCACCAGTCTGCTCTCCTGGATGATCTGGATCGCCTTGTCGAGGTAGCTTTCTGCGTCTTCGTACTGCTCCATTGCCGAAAAAATCTCCCCGTACACCGTATAGGTTGTTGCGAGATAAAACTTCTGCCGACTCTCTCCGCAGAAACGTTCTGCCTCTTTGACATGCTCTGTCGCTTGTTCCAGATATCCTTTCCGGCAATAGGCGAGAGCGATGTGGTTGTGATAATCAATCAGTCCCCGCTCTGTCCGTTTCGATTTGATGATGGCCCGGAGCTCTCGCAATACATTGATCGCGCGGTCAAATTCTCCTTTATGAATGTAACCAAATGCCCAGTTGGCGTAATTGATTTCCACTTGCCATAAATTTCCTGCCATCTCGAGAAGATTGGCAGAGCGCCGCGCCGCTTCGATCCCTCTGTCCCAATTCCCAGCCCACATATGGGCGTAGCCTTCATAACAATAGGCTTTCGCTACCCCCCCTGTATCTTCGAGGCGCTCATAAATGGCACGGCCCAGCTGTTCATAGCGAAGGCCCCGATTGAACCACCCCCCCATAAAACAGTTGAACCCGTGAATCAGGTAGATCTCCGCAAGTTCCCGGCAATCTCCAATCGATTCCGCAATATTAAGCGCCGTCATGTGAACCTGAAAGGACCTTGCCAGACTCTGGGTAAAGTAGAAAAGCTCTGTTAAAACAGCACAGCTTCGCACCACTTCGAGAGCCATTTCCCTCCAAACCTCCCTCCTCTTGACGCTCATGAAGAGGGATCGCAGAGAAAAGGATCGAATGGCCGATGGAAAGAGCTGTCTCGCCACCTTGCCGAGAATGGAGAGAATCACTCCAACATCCGACTCGGGGAGTTGATAGCCTAAGAGAGCGAGACACCTCTTAAAATGCCGGACGGGCGCATCGAGTTCTCCCGCGTGAAAAAGCGCTTGTCCGATCTTTCTCTCCAAGCGGGCTCGCTCAAGGGGTGTAATGGCAAGCGGCGCGGCAAACTCAAAGTGCTCTATCGCTTTTCCATACTCCCCGAGGAGGACGTAAACGTCTCCCAGATGCTCATGCAAATGGTGCGCCAGGTGATCTGCATCGGATCCCTTTTCAAATAATTTCTCGCGATTTTCATGGAGAATCCTGAGCGACTGCAGATAATATTCGACAGCCTGGCGGTTCGCATAAATGCGATAAGAGAGATCGCCAGCTTCTGTGAGATAATGGAGCGCTCTATCGGTTTCGCCGCTTCGCGCAAAGTGATAAGCAAGGTCAAATATCCGCTCTTCTTCAGCACCCCGCTTATATTTTTCCAAATAACAGCCAACCTTCGCGTGAGTCTTCCGAAGAGTGGCCGAATCGAGAAATTGGTAAAAGGCCTGAGCAATATTGTCATGAGCAAACTGATAACTTCCCGTCGATGAGCTGTCAACCGCAATCATATGGAGATTGCATCCCTTCTGTATGGCACTCACGACCGCTTCGTCCCGCCAGGATCCCACCTCTGCGACATCGTAAAGATTAAACCGCGTTCCAAAAACCGATGCCAGGTTGAGAATGCTCTGCTC
>JACQJE010000184.1 GCA_016205125.1 Deltaproteobacteria bacterium
AGCTTAGGCTGAATCAATCCGTAGAAGCCGCGATCAATCTTTGGAAGAAAATCGTCCGCCCTCAGCAGAACGAGATGGGATACGAGGCTCTCAATCTTGGATCCTTCGATCTCCGGAGCCGGATTTCCACCCGGCTTCCATTCTTTTTCTCCCTCTCTCGTAAGAGTCAAGGGCGGATTGAAATGACGCAAGGTCAGTTTCAAAACATCTTCAGCCTTCGAATCGGGAAAAAGGCGCTTTTCTCTCAAGGTACCAACGCTTTTCTCTAAACTCCCCTTCGCGTATGCAGGGAGAAGAATCACTTCGTTTCTCTCCCCTCTCTTTGCATAAACCTGGCCGCCGACAGGGGTCGGATCGCCGATGAGAAGGGTCTGCGGCTGATCGCTGTCAGAGGTGGAAACCGCGACGGAGATCGAAGGGTGATCCAGCCCGTACTCTTTGAGATCGGCCCCCTTTTCCCCGCCTTTCTCTGAGGCATTTTCTGTAATCGTGCGCTCCACCTGAATGTTCCCAAGGGTCGTCAGCAAGCCCCCAATCACCAGGCTATCTCCCCGCGTCACAAGGGGAGAGGTGAGTCTCCATTGGTTTTCCCCATACCGCTCCAAAACAATCGCTTCTCCCGGATAGCTCATTTTCAGCTCTGTCACCTTTTGAGGCTCAAAGGAAAGAACGCGAGCCCCCTTTTCTTTCTCTTTCTCTCTCCCCTCTCTTCCTTTAACCTCTACAAAATACGTGTAGGCCGCCAGGGCGATCAAAACTCCCGCGAGAATCAGCGTCGTCTTGTACCTCATTTTGACCTCCTAAAAATACCTCTAAGCCCCTCCAAACAAACGAGAACCATCTTTAGCGCAACGGGGCTCCTCCGACAAGCCCTGATCTTCGGCCGCAGGTCTTGGTTTTCTCAGCGAAATTCCCTATAATAGGCGCGATGTCCAAGAAGAAAAAGAAGACAAAAACGTCTTCAAAAAAAACAACCTCCAGGAAAACAAAAGGGGTCCCTTCCCAAGATCGTGAGCTAGAAAGCCCCTCACCCTCTCCCTCAGGGAAAGGGAGGGGTTCTACCCCCCAAAGCGCCGCTTTGCGGAAAGGAGTGGCCAGCACTCCGGCAGTCATTTCGCCGTACTCTCAATACCTGGCCGAAATTCACCGCTACCCTCTCCTGACCAAGGAGGAGGAGTACGAGCTGGCTGTCAAATTTTATGAGACAAAGGACCCCCAGGCGGCACACCTCCTCGTCACTGCTAACTTGCGCTTTGTTGTCAAGATCGCCCACGAGTATGCCAGTTACGGAATCAAGCTGATGGATCTTATTCAGGAGGGAAATATTGGGCTGATGCGCGCCGTTAAAACTTTCAACCCTTACAAAGATGTCCGCCTCGTCACTTACGCAGTCTGGTGGATCCGGGCTTATATCCAGGACTACATCCAGCACAACTGGAGTCTGGTAAAAGTTGGGACAACGCAGGCACAGCGCAAACTTTTTTATAAATTGAACCAGGAAAAGAGAAAACTCGATGTGCTCGGTCTTCCCGCCGACGTCAAACTCCTCTCCCGGAAACTGGACGTAAAGGAAAAGGAGGTGGCGGAAATGGAAAAGCGCCTCTCTGCGCGGGATCTTTCCCTGGATGAACCGCTGGAAGAAGGAGGGAGGGCGCGCATCGGGGACATTCTTGCTGCAGAAACAGCTCCGGGAGCAGAAGATCAGCTCATTTCAGAGCAGGAAGCGGTTCTTTTTAAACGCCATCTGGAAGAGTTTAAGGAGACTTTATCCGGGCGGGACCGGGATATTTTGGAACTTCGACTCCTCTCAGAGCACCCCCAGACTCTGGAAGAAATTGGGCAAAAGCATGGGATCACCAAAGAGCGGGTCCGTCAGCTCGAAAATGAGATCAAAAATCGCCTCAGGAAATTTCTCACCGAAAAAGACGTTTCGCTGAGAGTTGAATAGTTGTAACTTCTCAATAACTTGAGGCGACCCCCCCTCCTCCTTGATGGGGGAGGGTTAGGGTGGGGGTGCATATCCCTCAGGTTATTGAGAAGTTACGAATAGTTTCCACCCCGAAATTGAAGCTTGAAATTTGGTAAAAAAGCGCCTAAGCTTTTGCCGGCTAAATCCTCGCATAAGAAATGCCGATTAAAACTAAGGATCTCATGGGTCGCTTTAGACAAGACGAGGCGAATATGACTTTTGCGGCAAAAGGACTCGAAGGGATTGTCGTTACGACATCTGCAATCAGTACGATCGATGGACAGGCCGGAATTTTAAGCTATCGCGGTTATGACATCCATGATCTCGCTCCCAACTGCTCCTTCGAGGAAGTGGTCTACCTCCTTTGGTTTGGCGAACTGCCGACTGCAGATGAACTAGCCTCATTTCGGGAGAGAATCCCCAAATATGCAGAGTTAAATGACGCGACGATAAAGTTCCTGGCATCGGTTCCAAAAGGGACCAATCCCATGGATGTCCTGAGAACCGCGGTCTCTGCCATTCCTCTCTTTTATCCGACAATCCAGAGCGCCATTCCGTCACCTGATCCGACAGCAAACCTTGATGCCGCACTCAATCTCGTTGCGAAAGTGAGTCTAATCACAGCTCTATATCATCGCATCCGCAGCGGCCGCGATCCTGTGGTCTATGATAAATCAGCGGGCATTGCCGAAAACTTTCTTCACATCATCCGCGGCAAAAAGCCGACGTCTCTCGACGTTAAGGTCTTCGACATGGGTTTAGTGCTTCACGCTGACCATGAGTTTAATGCGTCGACCTTTGCTGGCCGGGTCACAGCATCCACGCTATCGGACATCTATTCTGCCATTACGACAGCCATCGGAACTCTCAAGGGTCCCCTTCATGGCGGGGCCAATGAACAGGTCCTGGCGCAGTTAAAGGAAATAGGATCGCTTGAAAAGGTGGAGAGCTATATTGAGAAGGCGTTTGCCGCTAAAAAACGGATCATGGGCTTCGGACACCGCGTCTATAAGACAGAGGACCCGAGAGCCACGCATCTGAGGCGGCTCGCAGAACAGCTTGCCAAGCAGGCGGGAGACATGCGCCTCTTCGAAATTCAGCGGCGAATTGAACAGCTTGTCAAAGAGAAAAAAGGGCTCTATCCAAATGTCGATTTCTATTCTGCAGCTGTCTATCACTACCTCGGCATCCCGACCGATCTCTTTACTCCCATTTTCGCCTGCAGCCGGATCAGCGGTTGGACAGCGCATGTCATGGAGCAGTATTCCGACAACCGGCTCATCCGTCCCGTGGCTGAGTATACGGGCCCCATGCCTCGCTCTTTTGTGCCGATCGAAGAACGCGGATAAAAAGAGTGTTTCTCGACGCGGCGCCTCTAGCGCTTTCCTCGAAAAGGAAGGTCCTGCCGGTTGACAAGATCGAACGATCCCCGTATTGGTGAAAAAACCGACATGCTGGCGGCGTAGCCAAGTGGTAAGGCAAGAGTCTGCAAAACTCTCATCCCGCGGTTCGAATCCGCGCGCCGCCTCACTCTACATCCGGAAGGAGAGACCGCCGAGAACCTGGTAGTACTCGTTCTGACTGCCGCTTGACTGAGCTGGATAGACATTATAGCGGCTTCGATTCGTCAGCTGGGAGTAAATCTTGAATCGCCCGGAGAGAGAGAGATGCTTTGAGAGATTTAGCTCCAGCCCTGCCAAACCGTCCGCCGCAAGGACATTCTGTGTGAACTGATTATTGTAAGCGAACCCACTGGCCTGAATCGGATCTCCGAAATATCGGTTGCGAATCCCCGAGAGACCAAATCCAAGGAGAGGCGTGATCACCTTTCGTCCAAAAACGCGGAAGACGAGGTCTGCGCCATAGAGCCACTGGCGCATGTCGGAGAACGATGTCCCGCTCTGATAGGCACCGTAGGCACCCGGATAGTTGTAGCGGCGGTCTTAGTAATAATGGCTTCCAAAGACATAGCCGTAATAGCCCCCCTTGACCGCATACTTGGAGTAAATGAGATTCCCCTCCAGAGCGACGTGATCCGTGATATCGAATCCCATCAACAGCCCAGTGGAAAATTGTCCTTTCAGCTGATTGCTCCCATTGAGGGGATTCATGAAACCCCCAACTCCGGTGACAGAGAATCGATTCCAGACCTCTTCCGCAGAAGGTGACTTCGTCTCGGATGTCACCGTGGTCATCTCACTGCGCTCTGCCGCGGCAGAACGCGATGGCACTGCCGTGTCACTGTTGACCTTAGCGACAGTGGTATAAGCAATATCTGCTTCGGTCATGACATCTTTCTTGACTGTCTCTTGCAGAATCTCGTCAGCAGAAGCCTGCCATGCAATTGCCATCCCCGCCAGAATCACCGTAAAACTCAGTGTCAAATACTTGATTCCTCTTGTTGTCATTGCGATTTCTCCTGTTGAAGAACTTATCCGACAAAGCGCATTCCCGCTTTTTGCCAGACAAGGCCTGAACCCCTCCCCCCATCCAGCGAGGAACAGGGACTATTCAAAAATTGTAAATCATTGCGTCGTGCGTGAGGGTATAGAGCAAACT
>JACQJE010000185.1 GCA_016205125.1 Deltaproteobacteria bacterium
AAATTGATTAGTTACGACATATCATTTTATGGTATAATTAGTAGTGTGACATAAAATGTCACAATCAAGCATTTTTTGTCACAAGCCAATTTTTTGACATTGCGGGGAGACGGGGGGGGGCGAGAATCATGCGAGAAATTAATTTTCACCCCCACCCTAACCCTCCCCCATCAAGGGGGAGGGGATTTGGGGGAGTAGAAACGTATTGCCCAAAAAATAGGCTTATTTTGATTAAAAAATGGACAAGATCAGTATGTTTTTTGAGCAAGATAATTTCTATTTCATCCGATTGATGCAAAGGGGGATTTCGGCTATTCTCTCTGTTGGAGGCTTACAGTATCGATATGGTCACGCTCAATGACATCCTGGAGGGTGTCAAGGCTTATCATCCAGAGGCCGATCTCGACATTATCAAACATGCCTACGAGTTTTCAGCTCAGAGACACGCCAAGCAGACGCGCCGGACAGGGGAGCCCTTTTTAATTCATCCCATTGAAGTGGCGATGATTCTGGTTCATCTGAAACTCGATGTGGCGAGTATCGCGGCGGGACTCCTTCACGATACGGTTGAAGATACGCATGTGACGCTGGAGGAGGTTGAAAAAGAGTTTGGCCCTGCTATTGCGAATCTGGTCGATGGGTTGACGAAATTGAGCAAACTCTCCTTCCGCACCTCCAGGGAAAAGCAGGCTGAGAATTTCCGGAAGATGATCCTTGCGATGGCGAAGGATATCCGGGTCATTTTAATTAAGTTAGCCGACCGTCTCCACAATATGAGAACACTGGAAGCGCTGGCAGAGGAAAAACAGCAGCGGATTGCCCAGGAGACACTTGAAATCTATGCTCCGCTTGCCAACCGCCTCGGGATTTCCTGGATTAAATCGGAGCTGGAAGATTTGTCTCTGCGCTATCTCAAGCCGGATATGTACTACCGCCTCGTCCAGCAGGTTGCCAAAAAGAAGAAGGAGCGGGAAAAGTATATCGAACTCGTCAGAAACATCATTTCGGAAAAACTTTCTCAATACAATATTCATTCAGAAGTTTCAGGTAGATCCAAACATTTATATAGTGTTTACAAAAAGATGGAAAAACAACATATTGATTTTGAACATGTTTATGACTTAATCGCCTTCCGCATTCTCGTAGAGACTCTCCCGCAGTGTTACGAGACCCTCGGCATTATCCACTCGGTCTGGACGCCAGTCCCCGGTCGATTCAAAGACTACATCGCGATGCCAAAGGCGAATCGGTATCAGTCTCTGCACACCACAGTGATTGGTCCTTACGGTGAGCGCATCGAGATCCAAATTCGGACGAAGGAGATGCACAACATCGCGGAAGAGGGGATTGCCGCACACTGGAAATACAAAGAAGGGGAGATCAACAAATACGATGAGGAGCGCTTCAAGTGGCTTCGCGCCCTCACAGAATGGCAGAAGGAACTCAAAGATCCCTCCGAGTTCCTGGAAACGCTGCGCATCGATCTCTTTGATGAAGAGGTCTATGTCTTTACCCCCCGTGGCGATGTGAAGGAATTTCCAAAGGGGGCGACTCCTATCGATTTTGCCTATGCGGTTCATACCGATGTCGGAAATCACTGTGTCGGTGCCAAGGTCAATGGCCGCATCGTGCCGCTCAAATATAAACTGAAGAGCGGCGACACAATAGAAATCGTTACGAACGAATCCCGCCATCCGAGCAAGGATTGGCTCGATCTTGTGGTCACGTCGCGGGCAAAGGCAAAAATACGCTCTTACATTAAGGGCCAGGAGCGGGAGGAGGGAGCAGAAATTGGCCGCAGTATTCTCGCGAAAGAGCTTCGCCGGGGCGGCTATTCTCCAACGCGTTACCTCACTTCGGGTCACTTGACCGAAGCGGCTCAAAAGCTCAAACTCGAGAGTCCGGAAGACGTTCTGATCAAGGTCGGTTACGGTTTCTTCACCCCTGCAGAAGTGATCCGGATCTTTCTCCCGGACTTTAAACACGCAGAAGCAAAAAAGGGGGAAAGAGAGGAAAAGAGCGGAATCATCAGCAAGATTTTACAAGGAACAAAGGCGCCGCTTTCCCTCAGAAAAGACGCCATTGCTGTCAAAGGGGTTGGACAGGTCCTCATTCGTGTCGCGCGCTGCTGCACCCCTCTTCCGGGGGATCCCGTCTCCGGTTTTGTGACGCGAGGGAGGGGGGTGACGGTCCATCGGGCAGACTGCTCTCTCCTCCTGAGTCACGATGCGGAGCGCAAAGTCGATGTGGAGTGGAGCGAAACCCGCGAGCTTCGGCGCAATATCAAGATCAAGGTCATTTGCGCGGACAAGCCGGGTCTCCTCATGGAGATGAGCAATGTTTTTACCTCCAATAGCATTAACATTGCGAATGCCCGGGTCCGCACAACGCACGACAAGAAAGCGATCAATATCTTTGAAGTCACCGTCAGCGATGCGAGCCAGGTCAAAAAGATCCTCAAACAGCTCGAGAAGATCGAGGGGGTTGTCTCTGCCGCTCGCTTGTAAAAAGAAG
Source organism: Deltaproteobacteria bacterium (assembly GCA_016205125.1). Classification (GTDB taxonomy): domain Bacteria; phylum Bdellovibrionota; class O2-12-FULL-43-9; order JACQJE01; family JACQJE01; genus JACQJE01. The sequence goes on from JACQJE010000185.1 coordinate 2,515, forward strand.
GAGTTTTACATATGAGCCATCAAAAAGCGATTCAGACAGAGGGTGCGCCCAAGGCGATCGGGCCTTATTCCCAAGGGATTGAGGCGGACTGCGGGAAAATGATCTTTGTTTCAGGGCAGATTCCGCTCGATCCAAAGACGGGGCAGTTAATCGGAGCCGGAGAAAGTGTCGATATCGGCCAGCAGGCGGAACGCTGTCTGAGCAGTATTGAAGCCATTCTGGAG
>JACQJE010000186.1 GCA_016205125.1 Deltaproteobacteria bacterium
AAGAATCTGGGGCTAGTGAATCTTAGCCAGAGGTTTGCGGTGTTAAACATTTAACAGAAACCGCCGGACGCGACAGCGCATGTCCGGTGGTGTGAGAGGACGGGGGCTGTAAGGCCCCCTCCTACTCGATTGAGGGGTGAACACGTGAAAACTACAATGATTGGTATTGCCAGAAAAACATCGAGTCAGTAAAGTGCTTCATATGTTGAAGAAAAATAGTTTCATCGAAGAAATCATACAGCTCATTCATCAAGCTACTTTGGTTTCACATGAGAAAATCTCTCCCCTGGTTGAAATCCCCCCAAAAGCGGAGATGGGAGACTATGCCTTTCCCTGTTTTGAACTGGCAAAGGAGATGCGCAAAGCTCCCCCTCAGGTGGCCCAGGAAATTGTTCAAAAAATTGGCAGATCTTCCCGATTTGCCTCGGTAGCGGCGGCGGGTCCCTACGTCAATTTTAAGGTCGATCCCTCCCGGTTTTACCGCGAGGTTTTATCTGCCATTCTTGAACGGGATACCCCTTATGGGAGCTCTCAGACTGGAGCAGGAAAGACGGTTGTCATCGATTTCTCCTCTCCGAATATGGCACGCCCCCTCAACATTGCCCATCTTGGGACAACGGCAGCAGGAGCCGCGCTCCAAAGAATTTACTCTTTTCTTGGCTATCGCGCCGTTGGGATCAACTATCTCGGTGACTGGGGCACCCAATTTGGAAAACTCATTGCCGCCTTTCAGCGATGGGGAGATCAAAAAACACTCGCTTCTCACCCCAAACCGGTTCTCTATCTCGTCGATCTCTATGTCCGTTTTCACAAAGAAGTCGAAACAGATCCAAGCCTCGAAGAAGAGGCCAGAGCCACCCTCCTCAAGTGCGAACAGGGCGATCAGCAAGTGACAGATCTCTGGCGCCGCTTCTGCGCTATCAGTCATGCTGAACTCGATAAAATCTATCAGCGTCTCGGGATTGAATTTGATTTCGTCGATAGCGAGAGCCAATACAACGCTGTTCTGGATGATACGATCGAAAACATCCGGCGCAGGGGTCTTGCCCGGGAGAGCGAAGGAGCGCTCATCGCAGACCTCGAAAAATTTGAACTCCCGCCGATCCTCCTTCGGCGCAGTGATGGGGCGAGCCTCTATTCCACCCGGGACATTGCGGCCGCCTTCGATCGCTACGAGCGCTTTCATTTCGACAGGATGATCTATGTCGTCGGAAGTGAACAGCGGCTCCATTTTCAGCAGCTCTTCGCCCTTCTCAAGGAGATGGGCTATCCCTGGGCAGACCGATGCACTCATCTGGCACTCGGCCAGGTCACGCTGGAAGGGGAAAAAATGTCGACCCGCCGCGGGCAGGTTATCTTCCTCGACGATGTGCTCGACAAGGCGATCGATCTCGCCAGAAAGATCATCGAAGAGAAGAATCCAGACCTCAGGAATAAAGAAGAGGTCGCAAAGGAAGTGGGAATCGGTGCTGTCCTGTTCAATCGCTTCAGTCAGCGCCAGAACAAAGACATCGTATTCGATTGGGACCGCGCCCTCTCTTTTGAGGGGGAAACAGGACCTTATTTGCAATACACGCACGCCAGAGCCTGCAGTATTCTGCGAAAAGCGGGCATGAAAAAGAAGAAAATAGTGGGTGAGGTTTTTAAGTACTTTCCAGATTGGATCAAGAAATGGTCCCCCACACCTCCTGCGATAGACTGGACTCTTCTCGGAAATCCCGAGGAACATGACCTGATTAAACTTCTTGACCGATGGCCTTCTCTTCTCGAGTCAGCCACCTGGCAAAACGAGCCTTATGTGGTGGCGCGGCATCTCCTTGATATCTCCGCCGCATTTAACAAATTTTACAACCTCCACCGCGTGATCGATTCCGCCGCCCCCTCCTTACAGAGCGCCAGACTCGCCATTGTCTCTGCGACTCAGCATATCCTGGAGACCGGCCTTGGACTGCTGGGCATCGCCGCGCCGCAGGAGATGTAGCTGACCTTGACCTTGATCCGCCATCAAACCACTTCCTTGTCGGGACGCTCCGACGCGGAATAATGATGTGCGCAACTTTTTAAGCCATAAGTCGTCGCTCGACTTCCGCTCGTATAAGCACCAGAACCAACAATGTACTCGCTCCAGACGCCCTCCGCAGAAGTGGTTTGATGGCGGATCTTAGTGCAGCACCGAAAATGTAAGGGATGGATTTTGGCCCACCCTCTTTGACAGCAACTTTTTTCTTGTGTTAGTAGGAGGAAGACCTATTTTGATTTCGAGCGGTAGGGAGCAAAAAAATGGCGCACAACCGAAGCAAATGTGACCTTTGTGGCAAATCGCCGCTGGTGGGCTTCAATGTGAGCCACGCCCACAACAAGACCAAGAAGCGTCAGAAACCGAACATCCATTCCCACCGCGTCCGTTTCCCAAGCGGGACAACGAAGCGGGTCTTTCTCTGCACTTCCTGCCTCCGCAAAGGCACCCTTCAGAAGATCGGCTGAAACACGAAATCAAAAATTTTAATCCCCGCCTGGTTTCACGGCAATTGCTTCAATCTCAACAGAGGCCCCTTTTGGAAGTGCTGCAACCTGGATCGTTGCGCGCGCCGGCGGCGGCACATTGAGAGCCTCAAACTTCCTGGCGTAAACCTTATTGACCGTTTCAAAGTGGGTGAGATCCACGAGATAAATTGTCGTCTTGACCACGTCTCCAAGTCCCGATCCAGCCGCCTCCAGAATGGCC
>JACQJE010000181.1 GCA_016205125.1 Deltaproteobacteria bacterium
ACTCTCACGACGAACTCTGTTTCTGGATGAGAACTATCAAGTTTTCTCTCATCCTGCCGATATCAGGATAAAGACGGATGTTGAACCGCGCGTCGGGTTGAGAACAAAGATGAGAATCTCTCTTAGGGTTGGCAGAGCACATTTTATCTGGCGAATTCTCGCCGTTGTTATCAGCTTCAATTTGATTTTTGACCCCATCATGGAATATTTGGCTGAAGGCTGGGCTACTGCTCGGGCTGACGAGTCTGACTTAGCAGACCTTGGTGTTACCACAGGGCCGGGCCTGTTTGCGCAGCAAAATCTCAATTCCGAGTTTTCGATTACGGAAGGGGATGCGATAAACTATTTTGGAAAGCTATTTGACGGACTTGTTGGACGCGGTTTCCTGGAAGATATCACAGATGATCTGGAAGCCGATCTCCAGCAATTCGAGGATATCCTCAATGGCGGGTGTCTCACCTGCCGCAAACCAGCGGAGCCAGCCCCTTCTCTGGGAAGGCTAAGAGTCACTGGCAGCCTCACCATAGACAAATGCCAATTGGATAGCAGGGGAAACTGTATTCCGCCTTTCAGTACAACCTCCAGCACATTCAGTAGTCCTGATATCAAGATGAGCGCATGCCCTGATTACGGCAAAGGGACTGGGGCATTCCGATTTTGGGGAAATCATGTGGGGGGACGCGATCCAAATGGGAATTTGTTGGAAGGCCCCCTCCCTTTTGCCACAGAACATCTTACATTTACCCCTGCCCCATTACCATTAAAATTCGATTTTTATGCAGTCGCGCCATTGCCAGATCCCTTGCTCAGACCTACTGTTTACCCTGCCAAAGAAGCGCTCAATTTTGATAACGGTTCTTCTTTTTGCGAACATCCGCCGTTGAAAAATGCAAAGGTGGGAATGCCTTCATATCCCGATTATTCCTTCTACGATCTCTACATGACCATGAACCTTATTTCCCCTCCTCCGTATATAAAACCGCAAATGGAAACTGTGCGGATCTGTCTTCCAATTGATCCCATCGATTGGACCGCTTCTGCGACGCCTCAAATGCGGGCTGGAACCAAAGAGTGGGTGAAAATTGAAGGGAGTCGATATGACGTGGCAGTGACGGAAGGAGAATGCGCCGTAGATCTGCGGTTCGAGACGACGCAGACTCAAACTATTTACAAACATTCTCTTTGTGCCATCTGTGGAGGAATCTTGACTCACGCGTGTCGTTTTCAGGGGACCATCCAGGGGGAGGGTATTTTAAACATCGATGAAGATTGGTTTCCACCCCCCATCCCGGAATTTTTGATTCCTTTTAACACAGCGAAAATTCCAGTGGAGGGGACCTGTGTTTTTCCGTTGGTGGGAACAGTGGCTGAGGACTCATCAAAGGTCTTTGCTGGAGCATTTAATGCCAGTTTTGAATCCGGTCATTACACTCATTTGGGGGGATATTGGCCCGAATTCGCATTTTTGCCGGAACCGAAAGAGTTCTTTTACGGTGAAGGATACACGGCTGATCGCAAGACGACGTCTGATACCCGGGAAGATTACACCTATAGATTTAACGAAGCGCTGACCCCCGCAGATTTCTCTGGAGGGGCCAATGGAGAGGGAGGACCTTTATCTGTAGAACAGGCGCTGGGTCAACCCCCTTATCTGCCGATGGATTCGCTCAATCAGCTTTTCGATGAACTCGAAAATATTCTCGATAACTATGTCGAGAAGGCGGTCACCCTTGCGGCCAGTTTGGTGACGATGAGCGGAAGAGATCTCAGGGAAAAGATGAATGATCCAGAGAGCCAACTGTCACGAGCGATACAGGAGCTCATCACGGAGAGGAGATGGGAGAACCCGGTCAAGCACATTGCCGAGTCTCTTAGGGATTTAGAACCGAAAATCGATGATCTCTTTTTTAAGGTCATGATCACTTACGGGTGTTTCCCCCGGGACGCGCTTTGGCCATTGAAAGATGAGATTGCCGCGGACTTCGGCGATCTGAGTTTGCTCCTTAACGATTACGTGCCAAAGAAGGCCCAGCAGTATATCGAGGCAGGCATCCTGCCTGCCATTAATAGAACCGTGGGCGCGACGGATTTGGAAGTGGTCAAACCGGCGTTGGATGAATTTCATCAATGGCTGGGGGAGTGGAATGAGAAAGCGGGTGTGGCGTTGAAAGACGCAGAAACAGTGATGCGAGCCCTCTCTCCGACCTATCGACCCGCGAGCCCAACAGGAAACTTTGGACAATTTCTGCGCAATGTTTGGGCCGAGAGGGGCGTTGTTGGCGATGTCTTGAAGAATCTTGGGCAGACAATGACGAGCTCTACTGGGGCAGCGGATTGGGAAGGAGAGCGGTCGAAAGTGGCGGAAAAATTGATCGATCTCTATTGGCAGGCCCACTCCAGACACAAAGAGATCGCGCGATTGCTCGAAGAGCATCCACTCTTTCTCTACGGTTCCCGGACTTTAATGGCCGAATATCTCATTGATCAGCACCCCTTTGCTTTCCCCTGTTATGGAGACCGGCAACGCTGCATCGGGAACCTTGTGACCCGCGATGAAGAGGGGAAATGGGGAGCCCCCCTTGCCGAAGAGTTCCTGGACTTTCTGAGACAGCGTCTCGATCACTTTTACGAAGTGGCGGAACGGATGAGGGTCTATGCGGCAACGCTCCAGGGATCTGAGCTTGCGACGATCGAAGCGATTCAGCAGTTGACAAAAGAGATGTTAATCATGGCTGCTTTTACTGCCGGCTTTGCAGCCATTGCAAAGATTTCTACCAGCCTCCTTCGTTTTGGAGCGGCACTCGTGCGAGTGGGCCAGATTTCTGCCGCGGTGGAACGGGGTGTTGCAGTCAGCGGGGCGGTGGCGAGAAGCGCGGAACTCGGGGAGCTGTTTTTGGGAGGTTCTTCTCAAATCGTGGCGATTGGCAGAGCGCTTCGCATTGGCGGGGTTGTCATAAAGACGGGCGAGGTCCTCGTCGGAGTTCAGGCCGCTGTTGCGATGATCGCCTCTCTTCCAGAGACGATTTCTTTTTTTGAATATGGTCTTGAGGATTCCGATATTCCGCCGGTCGAGAGGGTGAGGATCCTCACTCTGACGGGGATGGAGCTCACCTTCCTGCTATTTCTCGCTGGAGGAGGGGCGCGTTCTCTCGTTGGCGGCAGAATGGTTCGGGCGAAGAAGCGAAATCAACCCTATCTGGAAGGAAAGATCGATGTGGGCGGATTGAAACGGGAGTCTCCGGTTTGTACTGCCCCTGGGGCGTCGAGAAGCGTTGCGACGGCAAACGAGATTCCCCCTCGGACCTTTAAGATCTCTGTGCCCGGCAGAGCGCCGCGTCGGTGGAACAGGGGTACGACAGCGGTCCGCGTTAGCCCTTCAGAATGGCAATCTTTCTTTAAGAAGACGGATCCTGGATCGGTCTTTGTCACCGAATTTTATGGGAAATATCCCTTTCAGTTCGAAAGTAATAAATTTTTTGTGACGGAGAAGAGTTTTTCTGCACTCCTCGAATCCTTGAGAACGGCGCCGGTTGAAACCCGGGTAATCGCGGTGCAGTTGCGCAATGTGAAAACGGGCGAAACTGCCTTCCTCGGAAAGCTTTCCCATTCAGGGTCGTGGGAGAAAGTCGGGCCGCCGGATACTGCAGGAATGACCAAGGTTGCATATAAGGTTCATAATCACACCGGCATTCCCTGGGAGCATGCGAGTGGTAAGGGGTTGACTATTTTGGACGTCCATACGCATCCAAGCCGGGCGGCGGTCAGGGAGCGCTATGAAAAAATCTATGAGGGGCTGAATCCAGAGGCTCGCAAACGTGCACTAGCGCACAGAATGAGAAAAGAGGACAGAATCGTTATGGAGAATGCTTTTCGCCTCTACGAGCGACTCGAGGATCAACCCGGTGCCGCTTCCCTTGAGAGGGACATTACCCGGGCTTTTGAAGTGATCGAAAAGAAGAAGTCTTCGCCGGAAGAAGTGAATGCCGCTTATGAACTCCTTTATGCTTTACCCTCCGAGCAGGATTTTGTTGCGTGGGCATATCAGATTGAACAACGCGGATTGAGAGGGAGACCCCATGTTTATAAAGTGCGCATCGATACGCCTGACGGGCAGAGCCGCAAACTCGAGATCACAATTGGTGATTCCTTCTTTAAATCTCCAACATCAGCGGCCGTGAGCCGGCCGGGTGCACCCTCCTCTTTTGACCCGGCAGCGTGGCTCAGGGAGCTTGGGGTGAGACTGAGTCAGTCTAAGAGTCAAGACGAGATTTCCGTCGCTGATGCCATTGCCATCCTCGGGGCGCGTGGTGGCATAGAGGTGGGGGGGGCTGGAAGGCCATATTTAAAAGCGAGAAAAGCGATTGAACGGACGTATGGGACATCTCTGACGGCAGAAGAGTTGGCATCGGTGCTCAGATACACGGAGGAGTTAGCGAACGAGGGGATGACGCGACACTTTGAGGCGATGCAGAGTCGTGAGGCAGGCACACTCAATGAGGCAAAAACGACAGCGGAATTCTTAAAGCTCGCAGATAAAATTGGACAGCAGTACGGCGAACAATACGCGGCTATGGTTTGGAGATACTGGGTAAACAAGCTCGGGTTGAGTTTTCTCGGAATTCGAAAATGATGGACGGGAGAACCATTGAAATGCAGCAGAAAATTTTTTTCCTGCTCCTTTTATCTGGATTGGGTACGCTTCTCTTGTTTGCGGCTTGTAAAAAGGCGAAAGAAGTTGAAGAAGCGCCACTCAGCGTCACAATGCCTGACGATCAGAGAGCCATCGAAATTGCGTCGCGCCTCAATACACCCTTAAGGTTCATCTGGCCGCTCACAAACCTTGATTGTACAACGTTCAACGAGAAGCCATGGATCCTTTCTGCCGATCTCTCAGGCCCTGACTCTACTGCATACCCTGACTGCTGGATGAGCGATCGGATGACAGAGTCTCTCCGGATTGACGAAGCCTCTTGTGTCGAAGAGGGAGGGCGTTTCGTGATCAAGGGATCGTTTATCCTGAGCGAGGCTCAGCGATTGCGTTGGGCCCACAGCCTCGATTGCTTTTGCGCCGCCGGCTCAGAACCCGTCACCTTGAGCGCCGCTCTTCTCGATATGAGTTCTGGCCAGAATGGATCGCTCACGGATTGGGTGAGCCTGCTGGCCAGTTCGGCAGTCGCCTGCAAGACGCAGATCGATGCGAATCAATTTACAAACTGCTCTTCAAATCCCCCGCAGATCGAAAGCTGGCCAGAGAAGGTCGAATTTTCAGAGTGCACTCTGTGACCTATTGAGGTGCCCGGATTGACACTAACTCTTCGATCTCCTTTGCTGAAAAGGGGATGGGAGTTCCCAGTCCGAGTTGATGTACGGTGGCCACAACTTTGGCCGCATGTTCCAGCCGTTCCATGGCGTTGTAGCACTCCGTGAGGGTTTTTCCGAGGATGACACAGCCATGCCTTTTCAAAATAATGATATGGGATGACGGAAGAAAGGGGCGGATGCTGTCAGGGAGTTCCGTTCCCCCCGGCTTCGCATAGGGCGCAATGGCCACATTTCCAAGCGAGACGACCGACTCAGGCATCAATGGCATGGCGGGGTTGAGCCCCATGATGCTGAGTGCGACAACGGTTGGCGGATGGGCATGGAGAACGGCCGAAATATCTTGTCGGGTTTCATAAGCAGCGAGGTGCAGGAGTTTTTCAGAAGAGGGGAGCGCGCTCTCTTTATGAAACGGTTTTCCATCTGGGCGAATGAGGACAAGATCCCGATGGTCGAGATACCCTTTATTGACTCCAGACGGGGTTATCAGAATCTCATCAGAAGAGAGCCGAATACTGACGTTCCCATCTCCGCCAGGAATCAGCCCCTGATGGTGAAGTCTTCTGCAGATTTCTACCATCTCGCTGCGAGCGCGCCTCTCTCTTTTCCACCTCTTCCACATCGAGATCATCCTATCCCATCTCCTCAGGGGGGTTGTAGCTATATGAGAATGTCGGTGTCAATGGAGGGTCCCGGCAAAGTCATGACAGGGTGGCATAGGGATCTCTCGTAAAGGGGCTATGGAGCCGCCCGGAAAGTTTGCAAATGAGGGCTGGGCGGCGGAATGCAGCGCGGACTCAGGCTACAAAAAGTGGCCTATGAATCATGACCGTGTCCGCGCGTCCCTTGAGAGAGATCCCTATGCCACCCTGTCATAACTTTGCCGGGACCCTGGGTGTCAGTGAAGTTTGGATTGACTGGTTTTGATGATTTCGCTACGTTTTGACGCATTGAGGGTGAATCATGTCTGCGAGCAATCGCCTTTTTTCAGGAATACAGCCTTCCGGTGCTTTGCACCTGGGGAACTACTTTGGCGCGGTCCGCAACTGGATCTCTTTGCAGGAGAAGTATGAGAGTTTTATCTGCATTGTCGACTATCACACTCTGAGCGGGGATTATTCACCGAAAGATTTGCCAAAATTGACGCTTGAAATGGCGCTCGATCTCCTGGCCTGCGGAGTTGATCCCGAAAAAACAGTTCTCTTTGTGCAATCTCATCTGCCCGAGCATGCGGAACTCTGCTGGATTTTAAGCGCCTACACCTCTTATGGAGATCTGACCCGGATGACCCAATTTAAAGAAAAGGCGCAAAGGGCCCAGTTTATCAAGGCGGCTCTCTTTAATTATCCGGTTCTTCAGGCGGCGGATATTCTTCTTTACAAGGCGAGCCATGTCCCGGTGGGGGAAGATCAGATTCAGCATCTTGAATTGGTAAGAGATGTTACAAAGCGCTTTAATCAAGCTGTTGGAAAAACCTGCTTTCCGGAAGTGAAACCGATTGTCTCAAAGGGGGCGCGGATCATGTCGCTTGCAAACCCGGAAACAAAGATGAGCAAGAGTTTGGGAGAAAAACATTATATCGGGTTAATGGAAGATCTCAAATCTATTGAGAAAAAAGTGAAATCTGCGGTCACAGATGTCGGCCTGCAGGAAGGGGAGACGATGAGTCCCGGTGTCGCAAATCTCTTCACCCTCCTTGAGCTTTGCCAGGAATCGTTGGGAGAAGAGAAGCTCAGGCAGGAGATCGAACAACTCCGCGTCGAGCATGGGAGCGGCAGACTCCGGTATTCCGATCTCAAAGAGGTTCTGTATCATGCGCTTGCAAACCTCCTTAAGCCAATTCAGGATCGCCGCCGCCATCTTCAGGTGAAAGATGCCGAGAAGGTTCTTCGTCAGGGGAGAGAACGCGCCAAAAGCATCGCAGAAAAAGTGATTAAAGAAGTCCGCGCGCTCGTTGGATTGCTTCCCCAAAAATAGAGTTAGATTTTTGGCTTCCCCCTAACCTTGACAGCGCGTAGTCCGTATATTACGTTCCTCACGGCGTTTTTATTCGTAAATTCTCGCAAAACAGGCTGAGGTCTGACGTGCAGCTTTTCCTGGATACAGCAGATGCGGCATCGATTCGCCGGGCCGCTGAGATGGGTGTTCTCGATGGGGTCACCACCAATCCGACCCTTGTGGCAAAAGCGGGCCGAAGTATTTCAGATGTGATTGTCGAGATCTGTGAGATTGTGAAAGGGCCGGTGAGTGTAGAGTCGGTTGCAGAAACTGCGGAGGGGATGGTAGGGGATGCCCGAAAGTTTTCAAAACTGAGCAAGCATGTCGTGGTCAAGTTTCCGTTCTGCGAGGAGGGGCTTAAAGCGACAAAGATTGTTTCAAAGGAAGGGATTCGCGTCAACATGACGTTGATCTTCAGCCCTCTGCAGGCATGGCTCGCGGCAAAAGCAGGCGCCGCTTATGTGAGCCCCTTTATTGGGCGTCTGGATGATATCGCGACTCCGGGAATGCAATTAATAGAACAGATTGTGCGGCTCTTTGACCGTCATCGGTTTTCAACGAAAGTGCTTGCGGCGAGCATCCGCCATCCGATCCATGTTTTAGAAGCGGCTCTTCTCGGAGCCCATGTCGCGACGATGCCTCCAGAAGTCTTTCATAAAATGTTTCCGCATCCCCTGACGAAGAGCGGAATAGAGCAATTTAATAAAGATTATCGCGCTATTCCGCCTTCTCCGTCGCTTTAATGAACGGAGGAATTCATGATTAGCTTTGACCTCAGCGAAGAACAGAAAGCACTGCGACAGACAGCGCGGGAATTTGCTCAAAAGGAGATGATTCCCGTTGCGGCTAAATATGACGAAAGCGGAGAATTTCCATGGCCTGTTTTCCAGAAAGGATTTGAACTGGGGCTCCTCAACCTTGGACTCCCGACGGAGTGTGGGGGATTGGGGCTCTCCAATCTGGACATCCTTGTTGTCAATGAGGAGCTGGGAGCGGGCTGCACAGGCATTCTCACCTCCATGATGGTCAATGATCTGGCCATTAAGCCGATTGTTCTGGCCGGGAATGAAGGCCAGAAAAAGAAATGGCTGATCCCATTTTCAGAACAGCTCCAGTTCGGCTCTTTTGCGCTGACGGAGCCGGGGGCGGGTTCAGATGTCGCTGGGATGTCGACCTCTGTCAAAAAAGCGGGGAGCGACTATATTCTTATCC
>JACQJE010000192.1 GCA_016205125.1 Deltaproteobacteria bacterium
CTGTCATTCTGAGGGCACGAAGTGCCCGAAGAATCTAGATCCTTCGCTTCGCTCAGGATGACAGTACCTCCACTTATTGAGAAGCTACCCTCTCCCGTATCGCGCTTATTACAAATTTCCCCAGCCTGTTTCTTTGGCAAAATCAGTTTCAATGTAATGGAGATTCGCGTTCCCAAGGCTTGGGTCGAGAATGCCGAGTCCCGTATAGCGCTCTCCCTGACTCCCCGTACCATGAGTATATCCTGAAGAGACGATCGGATTGTTCTCTTCTTCGGAGATGAAGAGGGAGAAATCTGAAAGTCTCTCGTAAGTCACCGGTTCTGAAATTGCTTTGCGCGTGACAGGGTCCGCGAAAAAGATGTGAAAGGAGAGAAAATCGACCGGAAAAGGGGAGACGTAGAGTCTCTTTTGAACCCGGCGCGCTGGCCAGAAGAGATTGCGAGGCCCAGAGATAAAGTCACTGATCGGCTTAAGGCTGGCAGGAAGTCTCTCCACGGTTTCGAGATCTCCCTGATCTCCCCGCGTCCAGTTCTCGTAACCGAAGACCATGAGGCTGTTTTCAATCGGAGGCTGAATCAGGACTCGCAGGCCCGCTTTCCAATTCCTGACTTCGAGCAGGTCGAGGATCTCTCTCGCGGAGCGGTGAACTTCCGGCTGTTCGGAGAAGAGCCGATGTGTGGAAATGGCGCGCATCAATGAGCCGAGGTCGGCCAGATCTCCCCGCTCTGTTCTTCTCCTGATGTTAGACTGTTTGAGCGAGGCTCGCTGTTCCGGAGAGAAGCGGCCGACCGCTTTTGAAAAATGCGCGAGTCGATCGACAAAGGAGGAGATTTTCTCCAGATTGATGAGTGTGACAGTGGCAGGGCTTGAAAGAACAACCCTGTGCTGGGAGCCGCTCTTGAGATAGGAATAAGATTCGATAAAGCGCCGAATCAGATCAGAGCCGATCGTCTCAACGTTTTCGGGACTCTCCGCTAATGCCTGCAGAGCATCAAAGGGGGTGCCGGCGGCAAATTCCGCTTCTTCGGAAGCGATGAGATAATGGGCGGTCTCTCTCAGTTCATAGGCCACCTCGACGGTTGCCATGAAACAGGCATCGAGCCAGAGGATGTCGAAGCGAATCCCGCTCTTCGAAAGAAGCGTTTTCAGCTCCATCAAGGACACTTTTTCCAGCCCATCATGAGCATGACCGTGGCCATAGAGAATGAGGATTTTTCGACTCTCCTCTTCAGAAAAAGCGCGCTGAAAAAAGAGTTTTAAGTAGTTCTCTCTCAGAATGCTCTCCCCGTTTTTATCCTTTGTCCAAATCTCCAAGTCCCCCGGCACTGGAATGCCAGGATGGGGGATCTCAAAGAAGAGAGAGTCCCATTCATGCAGATCAGGAGAGGCAGGATCGACGGCATAAAAGACCGATCGCTCTGGAAAATCCCGCAGGATGGAGAGCCTGAAGCGGTGGTTCGGGGAGAGAGCCGCCAGTTCCAGGAGATTCCGATCGATATCGCGCTGATAATCGTCGGGGAGTGTCGCTCCAAGAAAAACCACCCCGACTTCCCATATCGCTTCACTGGCATAGGAGGCGCTGGAAGAGAGAAATGCGACAAACAGGAGGGCGTGAATAGATAATATTCTCAACACTACTCTCGCGTTGGCGGTTCTGTCGGATTATCTTCGTCCCCGTTGACGCCAAAGAGATTGCCGCTGTCCATCTCCGGCGCGAGTTTTTGATAACTCAAAGTGGCCACCCCTCCTGCCCAGGCATCGATCGCTTTTACAATACTGAGGTCGGTAAAGGTGAGAGTTGAGAAGTAGGTCGCGAGGCCATTGGTCATGATATCGAGGTTTCGTGAACCACGCGGATTACCGGCGGTCGCTTTTCTCGCGAAATACATCGTGTTGTAGTAAGGGTAAGAGCTGCAGCTGTTAAAGTAATAGATCTGATAGCGCCTGGGGAACGAAATTGAGAATCCTTCAGTCGCCTCGATTGATTCGATATCGAGGTGTCCGCCAAGACCGGAATGACCTGAGTAAACCATGATCGAGCCGTTGGCAATGGCATCTTTTAAGAAATAGTGAAAGCTGCGGCTCCTTTCAGTGATGCCGGAAGGGCCAAAGAACATTCGGACAATGATCTTCGCCTTCTTATGCTGTTTGACGAATTCTTCTACAAAAGGGAGGTCGTGCGCCTGCTCAGTTCGTTGGATGATTTCCCGGATTTCTTCTGGAGACCATTGACGTCTCTGAAATCCCATGTTGGCCAGGTCGTCGCGAATCCCCCGGTAAGTGACCGCATTGATGTCATTTGAAGTGAGGGGATTTCGCTCCTCCGCTTCGTGCGCTTCATGATCCATCCCCAGCAGAATGTCGATTCTGACGTTGCCTCGGTGGATCAGACGCGGGTAGTCCGGATAGGTTAGCTTCGTATTTTCGCGGCGCTCTATAGACGTGCGGATGCGATCATAGTGAACCCCTTCGCGAAGCGGGCAATTCTCGTTCTGAGGATTCCAGAAATACCAAAAATCGTCCTTTGTATTATAATGCCAATCGGTACAGGGCTTCAGTCCGTCGGCGTCAATGCCTGCTTCATAAATAGTGTCCGGGTTTCTGGGGAGGAGGAGGGAATAGGTTGTCATCGGTCCATTCATGAGGACGACAGTTCCCCGATAGCGATAGCCCGCGATATAGATTCCATCACTTCTTCTGGAGATTTCGAGATGAGAAATTTCATGGTCTCCCTTTGGAACTCCTTTGTAATGAGCTTCTCCCATCGGCCCGAAGAGATAAGTGAGCTGCTCCTCGATTTTTCGCAGGGCAAACTCTTGAGTCGGCTTTTTTCTGCCTAATTCGACTTCATAGCGAAAGGTCATGATCGCTTCTGACGAGTTGTGTCCCACGTAGAGCTTTCGCTCTTCGCGGTTCTCTGCAAGGGCAAACGGGATTGTGAGCATACAGAGTGTTGAAACGACAGCCAGCAATACGGCGGGCAAGTAAAACATCCTTCTCATCGAAACTCCTCCTGATCAATACGACTCATGGATTCAGGGGCTAATTAAAAAGTAGCTATTCTCTATTTGACGCGAAAAGTCAATGTGTTCATCCTGGATCTATCGACTTCTCAGATGCTCGGTTGACATTAAGGGTTTTATTCTTTACAGATTTATTCTGATCATTAGGGCGGTTGAAGGGGGGACAAACAGACAAATGGGCTCACCGCTCGATTTTTTTACGACTCGGCTGGATCGTTTTGTTGCCTGGGGGCAGAAGAATTCCCTCTGGCCGCTCCCATTTGCAACTGCCTGCTGTGGCATAGAGTTCATGTCAGTGGTCGGGCCATATTATGACATGGCGCGTTTTGGTGCAGAGGTGGTTCGCTTTTCGCCACGCCAGTCTGATCTGCTCATTGTGGCTGGGACCGTTGTAGAGAAGATGGGGCCCATTCTCAAGCGGATTTACGAGCAGATGCTGGAGCCAAAATGGGTGATCGCCATGGGGGTCTGCGCGAGTTCCGGAGGTTTTTACCGCGCCTACCATGTCGTGCAGGGGATCGACGCGATTATTCCTGTCGATGTCTATATTCCGGGCTGTCCTCCGACGCCGGAATCTGTCCTGCAAGGTGTTCAGCTCATCCAGA
>JACQJE010000200.1 GCA_016205125.1 Deltaproteobacteria bacterium
ATTTCCCAGCCCGAGCTTTGTCCGACAGTTCCGCCATCTCCCGGGCGATCTGAATGATGTTCTTCTTGTCGGCTTCTTTGACAACAGGAACAACCAACCCTTTATCGGTCGCCACAGCCACACCGATGTTGTAATAATATTTATAGACAATCTCCCCTTTCGCTTCATCCAGCGTGGCATTGAGCATCGGGTATTCTTTCAAAGCGGCAACGGTCGCCTTGATGATGAAGGGAAGAAAAGACAATTTGACCCCCTGAGCCGCCGCCTCCTTTTTTGTTTCTTCACGAAGCTCAACAACCTCTGTCATGTCGACTTCATCAACGTAACTAAAATGCGCGGCGCGGTCTTTAGACTGGCGCATGTGTTCGGCAATTTTCTTTCGAATACCGCGGAGGGGTTCACGGCTCTCCCCATTCGGGCCAGGTTTTGGAACAGAGCGAATAATCTCTGCCGTGGGCCGCTCTGAGATCTCCGGAGCCGGTGCAAATGCCGTCTGCTGTCCGGTCACTTTGCCGGCTCCGACAGGTCTCCCTCCAGAGAGGGACGCAATGACATCTTCCTTTGTGACACGACCCGCCGGCCCACTCCCTATCACCGTCGCAATGTCAATCCCTTTCTCTCTCGCAAGCTTTCGGGTCGCGGGTGCTGCCAGGGCTTTTCCGGGATGAGCAAACCGAATTTCAGGCTTCATCATGGGAGCAGGTTCCACAACCGCTGTTGGGGGAAGAGGCTTTTTCGACACTGCTTTCTCAGGTTCTTTTTTTGCAGGCTCTCTCTTTTCAGGCTCTTCAGCCTTGACAGCTTTCGCCCCCTCTTCCGCAATTTCAACCAGCACAGAGTGAACCTTTGCAACCTCCCCCTCTTTGCAGCGAATCTTCCTGATCACTCCAGAGGTCGGTGCCGTAATCTGAACGGTCGCCTTATCGGTCATCACCTCGACCATGAGCTGGTCTTCTTTGACTCTCTCCCCTTCGGCAACATGCCATTTGACAATTTCTCCTTCCGCGACCCCTTCGCCAATGTCAGGAAGTTTAAAGTCCATAACAGGCTCCTTGTGCTAGCTTCGCTCTTTCTTCAAGAACATGTTTGGTGAAATACTCTCCCGCCCGATAAGAGCTTCTCACGAGGGGGCCAGAGGCCACGTAGAGAAACCCTTTCTCTTTTCCCGCTTCTGCCAACTCCTGAAACTCCTCCGGAGAAACAAACTGCGTCACCGGAAGATGCGCGTGTGTCGGCTGGAGATACTGCCCGAGCGTCAAAATCTCCACCCCCACAGCGCGAAGATCGTCCATACTCTTCTCGATTTCAGATCTCTCCTCCCCGATCCCCAGCATAAGAGAAGATTTTGTCATGCGCTCGGGATCCAACTCCTTCACTTGTGCGAGAACATTGAGAGACTGAGGATAGGCGGCTCTTCGATCCCGAACGCGCGGGGTAAGCCTCTCCACGGTTTCCAGATTATGCGCAATGACATCCGCTCCTGAATCGACAATACGCGCAATCGCCTGCCGGTCTTCGCGAAAATCCGGAATCAGCGTTTCCACCAGAATATGCGGAGAGCGCAATTTAATTTGGCGCACGCTCTCGGCATAATGAACAGACCCCTGATCAGGGAGATCATCGCGGTTGACCGAAGTCAGCACCACGTAATCGAGCCCCATTTCTGCAATCACATCCGCCACCTTCTTCGGCTCATCAGGATTGAGTGCGCCGCGCGGATTCCCGCTTTTTACAGCGCAGAAACGGCAGCCGCGGGTGCAGACATCCCCCATCAACATAAAAGTGGCTGTCCCTCCCCCCCAGCACTCGCCGATATTCGGGCAACGCGCCTCTTCACAGACCGTGTGGAGATTATGGGCCCGAAGGATCTGCTTTAAATGAGCGTAACTCTCCCCGCCCGGCAGAGGGACCTTAAGCCACCGGGGCTTCTGGATTCGCTGGTTTGTTGTCTGCTGAAGGTCCGCCATCCGTACACCCAAAAATTTCATCAAACTTACCTTTCACTACTAATCGAATCACGGCGTTCGCGCAACAGGACGCCGGCAAAGTCATGGTTCGCGCAACCATTCCTCTCGACAAAGGGAGATTCCGATGCTACAGGATGAGAAGGATCATACGAGGTTTTCATTCATGGAAGAACTGACATTGGACCAGCTTGAACGAGTCACATTCACCGTTCTTGATACCGAGACAACAGGCAAATTTCCGGAAATTGACCGAGTGATTGAGATCGGCGCCATGAAATGCCGTTTTGCGGCTCTGCCATCTGATGGTGAACTCAACGTGAGGCTTGCAGAGCCATTCGAGACGTTCAACCAACTGATCAATCCTGAAATCCCGCTCCCGGCAGAAGTGATCTCTATTCACGGCATTCACGATGACATGCTGGCGGCAGAGCCGACTTTTTCTCAGATCGCCTCTTCTTTTGAGGAGTTCATTGGGGAGAGCATCCTTGTAGCGCATAACGCTCCCTTTGATATCGACTTTCTTGCGGGAGAATTCCGCCGTGCGGGCAGGGTGCCGAAACTTCACTCTGTCGTGGATACGGTTAAACTTGCGCGGATCGTCTGGCCCAATCTGGAGAATCACAAGCTGACAACACTCGCCAAGCTCCTCAAAGTCGATAAAGGGCCTGCCCATCGCGCACTGCAAGATACAGAATCCTGTATGCGTGTCTTTCAGGCCTGTCTGAACTTCTTCGCGAAAAAAGAGGGACCGGTGACATTGAAACAGATCTTTACCGCAGGAAACCAGAAGCCTCTGACATTCGGCGTTCCAGTCTCCGAAATGGCGAGCCAGATGGCGCTTTTTTAAGCATTGGGAGGAAGAGTGAAGATCTATACCAAAAGCGGCGACAAAGGAATGACCCACTTTTATGGAGGAAAAAGTATTCCAAAGGATCACCCAATCGTCGAATGTTATGGAACAGTCGATGAACTCAATGCTCTCATCGGGCTCGTATTGGCAAATCCATTGGACGGCGGGACGAAGAAGATCCTGGAGGATCTGCAATACCGCCTCTTTGACTTGGGTGCAGATTTAGCCGCGCCATTTGGCGAGCCTTCCAAATCCCCGACAGAGGTCATTCGCATCTCTCAGGAGGATGTGAGCCGCCTGGAAAAAACAATCGACTCTTTATCTGCAGTCCTCCCAACACTGACCCATTTCATTCTCCCTGGCGGCACTTCCACGGCGGCCATGCTCCACTTTGCCAGAGCGGTCTGCCGGCGGGCAGAGAGACTATTCGTCAAGGCCTCTTCTTCCCATGCCCTCAATCCTCAGGCGCTCATCTTTCTCAATCGCCTCTCAGATCTCCTTTTTGTGCTGGGGCGGTCTGTGAATTATCAGAGCGGAACAACAGAATGGGTCTGGCCAAAAGCCGAGTGAAGAGACAAAATATGGCAAAATCGATTCGAGCAATCTTGATCGGCATCGGTGAAATTGGACAGAAACTCCTTCATCACATTCCCTCCGCGGGAGAAATCAAACTGGCCGGCGCCGTGGATATTCACCCGAATCTTATTGGAAAACCGCTTTCAGACATCTCTGGTCATCCCGATCACCGGAAGGTCCTCATTCGGAGCACTCTTGAAGAAGCGCTCAAAGATCAGCCCGTGGACGTTGCGATATTGACCACCTCTTCCAGATTGGATCTGATCATTCCGACCATTGAGCAGTGTCTGGAGCACTCCCTCAATGTCGTCACGGCGGCAGAAGAGCTCGCTTATCCCTGGCGCTTACACCCTGAGGAAGCACGCCGAATCGACATTGCCGCGCAGGAATTCCACAAAACGGTGCTCAGCGCAGGAATCAATCCCGGCCTCTTGATGGATGCCCTGCCGAGCTGGCTGATGAGCTGGACCATTGATGTCAGGAGAGTCACAGTAAGGCGCGTTGTCGACGTGAGTCAGCGCCGCAGTAATCTCAAGAAAAAAGCAGGCTGCGGACTCACAATCAAGGAGTTTAAGGCTCTGGTGCGTGAGCAGAAAATCGGCCACGTCGGATTATTGGAATCTCTTCATTGGATTGCCGATCGGCTTGGCTGGGATCTGTCTCAAATTAGAGAAGAAATTTTACCGATTCCTTCCGATCGCGATGAAGACCTTGTTGTCGGATCTGCGCACACCTGCAAAGGAACGGTAAAAACAGGTCAGAGTATTGAATTGGAACTTGTTTTCCAGGACGGAGCCAAACCGATTGATCGCATTGAACTCAGAGGAACTCCCTCAATCGACCTTGAATTTCCCCATGGAGTCGATGGGGATCTCGCCACTGTGGCAAGCCTTGTGAATGGCGCTCTTCTTGTGTCTGATGGGCCAAAGGGACTGACGACGCTGGCCGCGCAATCGCTTCCGCCCGCGCTAAGACCCCGCTTCCTTTAGTCTTCAGAAATGATATCAAGGAAAAGCTCATACCTATCCTCGATCACGCCAGCACCGATGGCGATCCCGGTCCCGATGATCCCCACCCGAATGATCCTCTGCCAGAGAAGGTGGCGCGGGAGCTTATAGTCTCTTAAGAGCTCCCCGTAAAAGGTCTCTTCCAGAGATCTTCCTTCCTGTGCCGCCTCTGAACGCGCCAATTTTATCCACCATTCAATCATTGCGTAAAGGCGGCTGATATCGGAATAAAGCTTCTTCCTCTCCTCTCGCTGTTTTTCTTGTGCCCGAAGCTGTTTTCGACTCTGCCCCCCCTCCTCAACCCCTTCATTCGCAGGCGGGAGATTCTCATATAAAAGACCCGAGAGGCGATGTGTCACCTGATGAACAGGCTCTCCCGTCACAACATTCAGTTCGTCGATCCCCATACGGGCACGAAAAAAGGCGTATTTTATTACGTCATCGAGCAGAGCACTCGGCATCTCTGAGCCCCCAACGTTTTTTAACATCTCCCAAATCTGGGGATAGAGATCATGTTTACGATAATATCGCGTTAAAGACCTTCTCAGAGAAGCGTTGTTTCTCTCTAATTTTCCAGCTCTCTTTTCGAGTTTCTTAAGAATCTGTCTAAAATATGCCCACACTGCATCATCATGGATCTTTATCAATCGATGACTAACCGCGAGGACGCTCGCTACAGCCTCTGCCAATTCCTGATGGGACAGGCCGTATCGATGCAAAATATCGCTGTGCATCTTCTCCGCTTCCAGGAAAGCAGCGATACGCGCCTCTGTCGTCTCCGGCACCTCTTCTCCGTAGGGGGGAGCAAGCGATGAAACCCCCTCTGGACTCTTGATTTCAGGCGCTGCAACCCAAACATCAATATCATCAGGACCGATTTCCATCTGCCGTAGTGACCCATCCCCGGTCTTCTCAAGAGGCGAGCCAAGCATACTGACAATCTCCGGGTCTCCGTAAAGCCTTAAAACTTGACCAAATTTTTCCGCGATTCCTGCTGGCGTTAAATCAGGCTGGATGAAACCCTCTATCCTCTTAATCGCTTCCAGGGCCTCTGTGTCGTTCAGCCGCATCGCTTTCCCTCTAAACTCCTGACACATCTCCGCAATAGCGCTCCTCTGTGGATAAACTGCATTGCTAAAAAAAAGGGGACGCCGAAGCATTTGCGCAAGGAAAGGTTCAACTTGTTGCGGGCTCCCTGCCAGCATGATGATGATACGGCGGGTCAACTGCCCAACAAGAGGCGATTCTCCCCCTATGGCTTGAGTGGATATGCA
>JACQJE010000194.1 GCA_016205125.1 Deltaproteobacteria bacterium
GCCCAGGGGTAGAAAAACAGGACTTCAACATCAAAAATAAGAAAAAATAACGCGACAAGATAATACTTCACCGCAAAGGGATGCCGGGGCGCACCAAAGGGGGTCACTCCGCATTCGTAAGGGATCAGTTTTTCCCGAGAATATTTCTTCGGGCCAAAGAGTTCTGCAAGAAGGATGATAGAAAGGCCAATGAGAGCCGCTATACAAGCGAGGATGAGGATGGGAATGAATTCTTGCAGCATATTGGACTCATCTCACAAACAGACGCAGTGAATGCGCCGCAAAACGAATCACTGGCTCCCAATAAATTCCAAATAAGAGAGTCGGCACACAGAGAATCATCAGTACCCCCCTCATGACGAAGGGAAGAGGAGCCAGAGTCAAAACTGCCGGTTCCTTCACCAGGAACATCGCTCGCACCAGGCGCGCATAATAATAGAGAGAAATGACACTATTGATCACACCCACCAGCGCCAGCCAATACAGTTCACCCCGAATGACTGCCGCAAAGAGATAGACTTTGCCAATAAATCCGGCAAAGGGGGGGATGCCGGTTAATGACAAGAGAAAGATCGTCAAAACAACAGCCGCAAAGGGGGCCGTCTTGCCAAGGCCGGAAAATCGGTCAATCTCTTCCCCCCCTAGCGATTCAGAGAGAAGCCCCACAATCATGAATGCCCCAAAATTCATCAGGTAATAGACGATAAAATAAAACATCACAGCCCGCAATCCATCCGCTGAAAGGACTGCAAAACCCATCAGGATATAACCTGCATGCGCAATACTCGAATATGCCAGGAGTCTTTTCGCGCTCGTCTGGCGAAGGGCGGAGAGATTTCCAAGAGTCATTGTCAAGGCAGATAAAATCGCCAAAAGCTTCGACCAGTCAAGCCCCGCCAAAGTGACCCAAACCTCAGACGGCAGGGAGGGCTGAGCCAAAACCGTGTAAAAAAACCGGATGAAGGCGGCAAATCCTGCCGCCTTCGGCGCGACAGTAAAAAACGCGGCTGAAGGAGTGGGAGCTCCTTCATAGACATCAGGGGACCATAGATGCATCGGCACCATCGTCATCTTGAAGCCAAATCCCGCTAACAGAAGGATGACGGTCAAAATAAAGAGCATAGAATTCGATGTTGCGCCTGATGTTGCGGCGGCTGAGAGAAATGTCTGGAGATCTGCAAAGTGGAGAGAACCGGTAAATCCATAGAGAAGAGAGATGCCGTAGAGCATCATCCCAGAGGCGACAGCCCCAAAGAGGGTGTATTTGAGAGCCGCTTCGTTCGCAAATCGGTCCTTGATCTGAAAACCGGCCAGAACATAGGACAAGATGCTGATCAGTTCCAGCGAAAGATAGAGCAGAAGAAGATGGGTCGATGAAACCAGGAGCATCATACCGAGGGTGACCGCGAGAATGAGGAGATAGAATTCACCTTTCCGGTCGAGGCCGACTTCGTTCGACTGATATCCGTAACAGAGAGCCACGGCGGCGACGACGAGAAAAAAGAGTCGGAAGAAGTGA
This sequence comes from Deltaproteobacteria bacterium, assembly GCA_016205125.1. Taxonomy (GTDB): domain Bacteria; phylum Bdellovibrionota; class O2-12-FULL-43-9; order JACQJE01; family JACQJE01; genus JACQJE01. The sequence goes on from JACQJE010000194.1 coordinate 1,520, forward strand.
GAAAAGCCATCCGCACTCAACATCCCCCAAAAATACAACTGATCCTGGAAGTGAGTGGTCCAACCGAGAGCCAGCAATGCCCCGACAATACCAAGCAATCCTGCCATCAGGGAGGCGTTGCCGCGCTCTTGGCGGGCTAAAAGGTCGACGACCAAAACGACCGCGAGAGTGGCAATCACGATCAGTTCCGGGAGAAAGAGCGTGAGATTTTTCAGGTCAAAAAGCATCGTTTGCCCCGCTATTTCACCAGGGTGATCAGATTATTCAGCGTGACCTGCATCACCGCTAACATCGGCATCGGATAGATCCCCAGATAAACAATGATGACACTCAAAGGGACCAGCGTCACCAATTCACGCGCTGTGAGGTCTTTCAAAGCGGCGTGCCTGGGATCGAGCTGTCCCATAAAAATTTTCTGAAACGACCAGAGAAAATAACCTGCTGTGATCACGACGCCGATAAGAGCCAGCGCGGTGATCGTGCGGTACACCTGAAAGGAGCCCAGGAAAACCAGCGCTTCACTGATAAAACCGCTCAATGCCGGAAGTCCCAAAGAGGCAAAAAAGGCGAGTGCGCAGATCCCTGTATAGACAGGCATCTGATTCCAGAGCCCCCCGAAGCCATTGATCTTCCGGTGGTGAACGCGGTCGTAAATGACGCCCACGAGAAGGAAGAGCATGGCCGTCGACGTGCCGTGATTAAACATTTGCAGGACTGCCCCCTGCATCCCTTCCGAAGTAAAAACAGCCATACCGAGGAGCACATAGCCCATGTGGCTGATACTCGAATAGGCCACTAATTTCTTGAGGTCATTCCCCCCCTTCTCCTCGGGGAGTGTAATCTGGGCCATCGCGCAGAATGCGCCATAGAGAATATTGATCAGCCCCAGTACGGCCATCGCAAAAGCGAAATAGTTCGTCTCTGCTGGCAAAATAGGGAAACTGATCCTGAGCAAGCCATAGGTCCCCATCTTGAGCAATACCCCTGCCAGGATGACGCTGATCGCCGTAGGTGCTTCAACGTGCGCAAGAGGAAGCCATGTGTGGAAGGGGAAAATCGGAACTTTAATGGCGAATCCAATAAAAAGACCGATAAAGAGGATCTTGCGAAAGAGGTCGAAAGGAAGCGTCAAGCCGAAGAAATCAATGTCGTGTCCTGCAAACCCCTGCTGAGTCAATGCCAAAAGATCAAAGGTGTGCGGCTCGCTATAGAAGTAGAATGCCAGCATCGCAAGAAGCATGAGGACACTGCCAAACAGCGTGTAGAGAAAAAACTTGATCGCGGCATACTCCCGCTTTGGCCCGCCCCAGATACCGATGAGGAAGTACATCGGCAAAAGCATCAATTCCCAGAAAATGTAAAAGAGGAAGAAATCGAGAGAACAAAAGACACCGAGCATCCCTGTCACAAGGAGAAGGAACATGGCAAAATAACCCTTGACCCCCTCCGTCCTTTTCCACGACGCAATACAGCAGAGAAAGCCAAGAAGAGTCGTCAGAAACAACATCGGGAGGCTGAGGCCATCGATCCCTATAAAGTAGTGGATGTTGAAAGATGGAATCCAGGGAGAGCGCTCGACAAACTGCATCGAAGCAGTCGATCGATCAAAGGTTCTCCAGAGCTCTATCGACAAGGCGAATGGGAGAGCCGTGAAAAGCACTGATGTCCATTTGATCCACTCCGCCTTCCTGCCAGGAAGGAGAGTGACAATGATCATCCCCACGATCGGCAAAAAGACAATGAGAGATAAGATGTGATTTGTCACCATGAATACCTCACCTCATAAAAGCGATCCAGCCATAGATCAAGGCCATCAGGACAAGAGCGGAGAGGGCGA
>JACQJE010000195.1 GCA_016205125.1 Deltaproteobacteria bacterium
GCTTCAAGCTCATCATCAGCCACCTCCGGCGCGTCGTCTTCCTCTTGATCCTCCTCTTTGTGAGCGTTTTTCACGCCCTCAATCCCAGCGACCGCAATGTGATGAAGATCCCGTTCAGTCAGTTTATAGCAGATCTCGAAGCGGGTCGGATTGCCAGCGTGACATTTAGAGGGAAAGATGAAATTTACGGTCACTTCAAGCCGGAAACGAACGAAGGGAAGCGGTTTACGGCCATTGGGAGTACGGGGCCGGAGATCTTTTCTCTTTTGAGAGTGCATCAGATTACCCCAGACTATGAGCGGGCTCCGGAGACGCCATTCTGGCAGACGTTCCTGATCAGCTGGGGTCCCGTGATCTTTCTCTTTCTCGTCTTCTTCTTCTTCTTGCGCCAACTCCAGATTGGGGGTGGAAAGGCGATGGCCTTTGGAAAGAGCCGGGCGCATCTCCTGACAGAAGACCGCCCCAAAGTGACCTTCGCCGATGTTGCCGGAGCGGATGAAGCGAAGAATGAGCTTCAGGAGGTTGTCGATTTTCTCAAGAGCCCCAAGCAATTTACCCGCTTAGGGGGGAGACTCCCCAAAGGGGTGCTCCTGATGGGGGCGCCGGGTACAGGAAAGACTCTGCTGGCCAAGGCGGTTGCGGGAGAGGCTGGGGTCCCCTTTTTCAGCATCAGTGGTTCGGACTTTGTGGAGATGTTTGTTGGCGTAGGCGCCTCCCGGGTGAGAGACCTCTTCGATCAAGGGAAAAAGCATGCGCCCTGCATTATCTTCATTGATGAGATTGACGCAGTTGGCCGTCACCGCGGAGCGGGTCTTGGCGGCGGTCACGATGAGCGCGAGCAGACTCTCAATCAGCTCCTTGTTGAAATGGATGGGTTCGAGTCGGCAGAAGGGGTGATTCTCATCGCCGCAACAAACAGGCCGGATGTCCTCGATCCAGCGCTTCTCCGCCCGGGTCGCTTTGACCGGAGAGTGGTTGTTCCCAGACCCGATGTCCGGGGAAGGGAAGGGATCCTTCGCGTGCATTCCAGAAATAAACCCCTTGGAAAAGATGTCAATCTATGCACTCTCGCTAAAGGGACACCCGGCTTTGCAGGGGCAGATATCGAGAACCTCGTGAACGAAGCGGCTCTGCTCGCCGCGAAAGCAGGCCGCAGTGAGGTCTTGATGGTCGACTTCGAGAGCGCTAAAGATAAAGTTCTCATGGGTGCGGAGCGCAAGAGCCTCATTCTCAGCGAAGAGGAGCGAAAAAATACCGCCTATCATGAAGGCGGCCACGCGCTTGTTGCAAAATTGATTCCGGGCACAGATCCTGTTCACAAGATTACGATCATTCCGCGCGGCCATGCTCTTGGGGTGACCCAAATCCTTCCATCGGATGACCGGCTGACGATGACGCAGGAGTATGCCGAGAACTCCATTGCCTTTATGATGGGGGGCCGGGTTGCAGAAGAGGTCATCTTTGGGCATCGGACTTCAGGTGCCGGCGACGATTTTCAAAAGGCGACAGAACTTGCCCGCCGAATGGTCTGTGAGTGGGGGATGAGTGCAAAGCTTGGCCCCCTTGCGTTTGGGAAGGAGGAACTGGTCTTTCTTGGGCGCGACATGGCGCAGATGCGTCCCTATAGCGAAAATACCGCACGTGTCATTGATGAGGAAATTTCCCTTATTCTCGATCGGAACTACCAGAGAGCAAAGGAATTGCTCCAGAAAAACATAAAGATTCTGCACAATTTAGCCGAAGCGTTACTTGAGAGAGAGGTGCTGGATGCAGAAGAGGTGGAAATGATCGTGAGAGGGGAGTCGCTTCCCGCGGAGACAGCTCAACTGGAAAAAGAGTCAGAGGCGTCTTCTGTTAAACCAGCCCCATCGGCTCTTGATTTAGAGCCCTCTTTCGTTACAAAAAGCAGTTGATGAGCTCATAGAGGGGCGTCTGTGCTCGATTTCGTTGCAGATATCTTTAAGCTCTTTCGCTGGCAGGATTACGTCGATTTTCTCATTGTCTCTGCTCTCGTCTATCAGCTTCTTCTCCTCGTAAAAGGGACGCGCTCTGCGCAGATGCTGAGCGGCCTGGCGCTAGTCATCATCACGTTTCTTCTCTCTTCACGATTCGGTTTTTACACCCTCCATTGGATCTTGAGTAATTTTGTCAGCCCTCTGGTGGTCATCATGGTCATCCTCTTTCAGGACGATATTCGCCGGGCGCTGACCCATGTCGGAAGGAATCCCTTCTTTACCGCTGTCCCCTTTGTCGAAGAGAGCCAGGTCATCGATGAATTGGTCAAAGGAGCGGTGACGCTGAGCCAGAAGAAAATCGGCGCGCTGATTGCGATTGAGCGGGAGATGGGTCTGAAAAACTACATTGAAATAGGCACAAAAATCGACTCCAAGGTGAAAAGCGAGCTCATTGTCAGTCTTTTTCTCCCCTATTCGCCCGTTCACGATGGCGCCATGGTGCTCCAGAAAGGGCGCATTACCGCTGTCGGCTGTTTCCTTCCCCTCTCTCTCAGCCCCATTGTGAAAAAGACTTTGGGTTCAAGGCATCGGGCGGCCATTGGCCTTACAGAGGAAACAGACGCCGTGGTGATTGTCGTCTCTGAAGAGAATGGGCAGATTTCTCTCGCTGTCGATGGGCGGCTGAAAAGGGACATCGATGCGCCGAGCATGAGACAGCATCTGGGCAAACTCCTGCGGGTGAAAGGCGAATGAAACCGATCAAACCGAGATTGAAACTCTTCTTTCGATATTTGGGTGCAATTCTCTCTGAGAATATCAGCTATAAGATTACTGCGCTTCTCGTCACTTTTGGGCTCTTCTACTACGTCGCGGGGGAACAGCACATCGAAGTGAATAAAGTGGTCCCGATTGTCTTTCGCTTGCCAGATAAACTGGCCATTGCCAACGAAGTCCTTCCCAATGTTGAAATACGCATTTCCGGCCCAAAGGCGAGTGTCCAGGAGGTGCTGCCGAGAACAGATGTCATTACATTGGATCTCACGAGTGCCCGGCCAGGGTATGCGAGCTATCGCATACACTCCGGTCTTATTCAGCTTCCAAGGGACGTGAAGGTTACGAGCATCAGCCCCTCTGTGATCACCCCCCGCTTGGAGCTCAAGCTCAAGAAAGTTGTAAAGGTGAAGGCTCAGCTCTTGGGTAAATTGGAAAAGGGACTGACCCTCAAAGAGGTGACGGTAACGCCAGATGAGATTGAAGTGGCAGGTCCCCAATCGTTGTTGGATCCCCTTGATTTGGTGAAAACGCTCCCCATCGATTTGAGCGAAGTGCGAGGAGCAGGTGAGAAAGAGGTGCGGGTTGAAGAGTCTTTCCCTGTTCCGCTCACGTTCAATCCAGATCTCGTAAAAGTTTACCTCAATATCCTTGAGGAGACGGAGCTTCGGATTTTTCCATCCATTCCAATTCAGGCCAAAACCGATTTTCGCTATGTCATTGCTCCTCACAGCGTGCGGGTGACACTGCGGGCTCCTGCCAGTGTCGCTGCTGCTTTAAAGATGAGCGACATTGAGGCGTTTGTGGATCTGGAGCACAAATCTCCAGGGGAGTACAGCGAGCGGGTTGAATTGAAATCCCCCGAGAAAGTCACTGTCGTGAGCATCGCCCCCCCTGTCGTCAAAGTGACGCTTTGGAAATGAAGGTGCAGAGGGCGAATCATTAAAGTGCCGCTGCATTGCTGTTCCCGGCCCGATGTGCTATCTCGCAACCTGAAGAGATCATCGATTACGAGAGAGTGCTTACGGTCCATGTCAGATCAACTCCTGTTCGGAACAGATGGAATTAGAGGAAAAGCCAATCGCGGCGCAATGACGCCTGAAATGGCGATGCGCGTGGGACAGGCGTTGGTTCTCTATGGGCAGAGAAAGAAGGGAGTTGCTGTTCCAAAAGTAGTGATAGGCAGAGATACCCGGATTTCGGGTCCGATGTTGGAGATGGCTCTTGTTTCCGGGATCTGTTCGATGGGGGGGCAAGCCTATTTTGCCGGAGTTCTTCCTACCCCTGCCATTTCGTATCTCACCACAGTGAGAGGTGCTGATTTTGGAGTGGTGATTTCTGCCTCGCATAATCCCTTTGAAGATAACGGAATCAAGATTTTTGGCGCAGATGGGGAGAAGTTAGGGGAGGCAGAAGAGGGGTGGATCAGCCAGTGGGTGCTCTCTGGCAAGATCAAAGAGGGGGAGCGGCTGACTGGAGCGGTGATCGGGCTTTCTCAGAAATATCCCTCTGCCGCGCGCAGGTATCAGCACTTTCTCCTGAAGTTTTTCCGCAACAGTTTTCATCTCAAGGGGATGCGCATTCTTCTCGATTGCGCCAACGGGGCGGCCTATCAAGTGGGACCGAAATTATTGGAAAGACTCGGTGCTGATTTAATCGTGATGGGAGCAGATCCTGATGGACAGAATATTAATGAGCAGTGTGGTTCACTTCATATTGAAAGACTGGCTCAAAAAGTGGCGGCAGAAAAGGCCGACCTCGGAATCGCCCTTGACGGGGATGGAGATCGCTCGCTCTTTGTCGATGAGCGTGGGCATTGTCTCACAGGGGATCACATCCTCGCCATGATGGCCCTCGATCTCGACGCCAGTCGGCGGCTTTCGAACCGCACTGTGGTTGCTACAGTGATGAGCAACTTTGGTTTCGATATTGCCATGAAAGAGGCTGGGATTGGAGTCGTGAGAGTCGGCGTAGGGGATACGCAGGTGAGGAATGAGATGAGGCGCGGGGGGCATGTCCTTGGAGGAGAACAGTCCGGTCATACCATCTTTGCTGAGCATTCTTTGAATGGCGATGGCCTCTATACGCTTCTGAGAGTGGCAGAATTGATGAAGAGGCGGGATCAGTCGCTTTCTCAATTGGCTTCCGTCATTGAGCCGGTCCCCCAGGTACTTGAGAATGTTCCTGTGGTCGAGCGGCGGGAGTTGAATCAAATCTGTCGTCTTCCTGAATTGATCAGGAGTGTGGAGTCAGAACTCCGGGGGAAGGGGCGTGTGTTGGTCCGCTATTCAGGAACAGAGCTCCTGGCGCGCGTCATGATTGAGGGGGAGAATTTCAGTCAGATCGACCGGATGGCGAAGGAGATTGCGAATTGTATTCGGCAGGAAGTGGGGGGACAGCGTCTGTCGTAAATTTGGCCAAAGGGTAGTGCAGAATGTTCCTTTAAGGGACGTTCAGACCGCTCCACGGAGGTGTGGCTGAATTAGCGCGGAATGAAGGCATTCAGAGATGATTCATCTCTCCCTCTCCCATGTCGAAGAGATAGGTGTGGCGACTGCGATCGCAGAGTGCGAAAAATAAGGTAAAACCCCATGTGGGCGGTATCCTCTAAAGCGATGAAGGAACTCGATGCGTTCACCACGGCGCGCTATGGAATTCCGCCTGCGGTTCTCATGGAGCGTGCAGGTTTAGAGTCCGCCGCCTGGATTTTGCGACGCTGTCGGTCTCTCCTCAATGATGGGAAATCGGTTCTCATTCTGGCTGGAAAAGGGAACAATGGGGGAGATGGAGCGGTCATTGCGAGGGAGCTTCATCGGAAAGGGGTGGCTGTCCAGGTTGTCTTAGCGGCGAGTCTCGATTCTCTTTCGGGATTGCCAAAAGAGGAGTTCCGGGCGCTCTCCGAACTCTCCATTCCTGTCTATGAATGTAAGCAGAAAGACGATTTTGCCCGTGTTGAAGAATTATTTGACCGCTGTGCTGTAGTCATAGACGCCCTCCTTGGTATTGGGCTCGCTTCTCCCGTCCGATCGCCTTTGCGCGAACTTATCGAAAGGGTCAATGAACGGTGCAGCGGGAGATCGAATCGCTGTCCGGTGATTTCTGTTGATCTGCCGTCTGGACTCGATGCCGATCGCGGAATTCCCTGCGGAATGGCTATTTCAGCCGATGTCACACTGACGATGGGTCTTCCAAAAGTCGGACTTCTCACGACTCCCGGCAAAGAATATGCGGGGGAGATTGTCGTGATCGATATCGGCATTCCTCTGGAACTGATTCGAACAGAGATGGAACGCAATAAGATTCGCCATGAGTGGCTCTTGTCAGAAGATGCGGCAGATCTGATTCCAGAGCGCTCTCCTGGAATCCATAAAGGAGAAGCGGGGAAGGTATTAGTCCTTGGAGGATCGGAAGGAAAATTGGGTGCGGCTGCGATGACTGCGGAGGCGGCACTGCGGATTGGAGCAGGCTTGGTGCGCCTCCTGACGGCGAAAGAGGGGGCTTTGGCATTGGACGCCGAATTGAGAGAGGTGATGGTAGAGCCCTTTCCGGAGCGGAAAGAGGAATTGACTCGGGTGATCAAAGAGCATGATGGGGTCGCCATTGGACCAGGCCTGGGAAAGAGTGAGCAGGCGAAAAGGCTCTTGTCGTGGGTGCTGGAAATGAGTCCTGTCCCAGTTGTCATCGATGCCGACGGAATTAATCTAGTCGCCGAATCTTTGGTTCTTCTTAAAAAAGCCAAAGGGCCTCTTGTCCTCACCCCTCATCCTGGGGAAATGGCCAGACTCCTCAAAACAGACATTGAGGAGATTCAGATGAATCGATTGGAAGTCGCGGAAAAATTCGCGCGAAAATATCGCTGTACTCTGGTGCTGAAAGGGAATGGGACAGTGATTGCTCATCCCGATGGCACGGTTCAGATCAATTCCACAGGGGGCCCCCACCTGGCTACTGTAGGGACTGGAGATGTGCTGACGGGGGTTATTGCAGGTCTGATTGCCCAGGGAGCTTCTCCAGGAGATGCTGCGTCACTCGGTGTCTTTGTCCATGGGTATGCCGCAGATCTCAAAAGCGCAGAGATTGGCGACCGCGGCCTTCTTGCAACCGATCTCTTAGCCCTCCTTCCAAAGGCTCTGAAATTCCTAGGGCGCTAAGTACCCTTTTTGGCACAGAAATTGCTGTGATCATCCCCAGGAAGATTGCGCCCCATTTTTTCAAGCTGTTTCAAGGAGCAACAGTGTATTTCTTACCAGTTTCTGTTCAGAAACTCGCCACTCCTCTGCTCTGCCTGGTTTTACTCCACTCCTTATCCACGACAGCCTTCTCGGATGATGAGAAGCGATATGGGCCTGTGAAGGAAGAGAAGTGGCGCGGGAGAGGGAAACCTGAGGGTCAACCATGAAGAAGCTCCTTTCCCTGAAAGCCCCGATTTTTTCTCTCGCGATTCTTTTGATTTCGCTTTTTCCAAGGCTCACTCTCGCAAACGAATTTGGAAGAGAACTCGCAAAACTGATTGTGAGGGAGGTCATCATCTGCGCAAAGAGTGACCTCGTTTTTGATGTTACAGCTTTCTCTATGGCGAGGTCGCTTAAGAACATGTTGATCCTGCAATTGAGGAACCCCGCCTGGCACTCGCTCTCTCGGAATGAGGTGGTAGAAATCGAACAAAGCATCCCTCATTTGGCGGCTCGCATGAGCGAGGATGTCGCTTTTCTCCTGAATCAAAGAACGATGCCAGATAATCTTCTGGGAAGATGGATTGATTCTATTGTGGAACAGGCCTTTCAGCCGAGTGTTTCAGAACTCCTTTCATCGATGGAGTCTCAGCTGCTTGAGATGGAAGTCGATGATGAGGTTGACGCGTTAGTGATTCCCACACTTCCGAGCGAGGATGCGATGGGCCTTGAGGCTTTTAGCACGAAGGGCATGCAGGATGGATGGATCCGATCCCCTTTGGGCTCATTTTATTACCACTCCCCGTGGGACCCGCAGATCTTCGGATGGCTATCGAAAGTTGAAATGGAGGTTTTTTTTGGATTGTATGGGTCTGGACAGGATCAGTATTATGTCGAGGTGGTTCAACAGGAAGGGAAGGAAATTTTAAGAGTTCTGAAAGAGCAGATTGATTCGATGGCGGCACCGGCGGCGGATGTTCTTTCGGTCTCCGTTGATCTTCCTTCCCCTCAAGTTGGTTCGCAGGTTTCTCCCGTCGTGGTGAGTCTCCGGCGCATGGCCTCCGAAACGGCAAAAACAGTGTGGAATATTGAAGGGGTCGAAACGCTGACTCCGCATCAGCGCCTGATGGTGGAGGGATTTGACACCTCTCGCATAAAGGAACAGCTGGCAGCAGAGGAACGGACATTTCTGGGAGCGATGGAAGAAATCAGCCCCGGGGAGTCCCCTCGCAATCCCGTTTCTCAGCGCGGTGCTGCGGATATGACAATCTCGTATAGGAGTGACTTTCTGAAGGATCTCTATCTGAACCTCGTCAAGCGGGCCATTTTAAATGCGCAACTGAAAGGAAAGGTTCTTCCCTAATCCAAAAATAGACATAGAGATTTTCAATCTTTATTTTCCGATGCTAAAAGAGGCTCTTGCTCTTCTCTGGTTTCGCATTAGAATACACCGTTACTTGCGTAACTTCTCAATAGGTTGAGGGATATGCACCCCCACCCTAACCC